>JANNEK010000444.1:0-5815 GCA_031378605.1 Chitinophagaceae bacterium
CAAGGAATTAATTAGATATAAATCTGTAACTACTCAGCAACCTTACCAACTACTGGATTGCCAACGGGGTGCTTTTGGTACTACTATTTCCGCACATAAAAAAGGTGAAGCTGTGGGTAAGTTATTTGACCACGCATATGAGGTGTTTTTCCCAAATTTAGAAATGCAACGTGAAATTGCAAGAAACATAGCTAACCTATTTAATGAAACCGGGGTAGATCATTTTGATTTAGATGGTCATGAAGGTTGTTTGGCATCCGGTGAGGGTGATTATGCCCTCGAACTTTTTGCTAAAGATGTTTTTGACAATATGAAGCATGAATTAATTTTTGGAACCAGCACCAGCAAAACATATTTCTGGAATATTTGCTCCTATTATAATTGGGGCGAACCATGGTATGGGGGCTTTAATGAGAGTATGCAGCAATACCGAATAGATAACCAGGGATTATTTGACAGAAATTATATGCCGCATATGATGGGTTGGTATTTGCTTGGGGAGAACACGACCCTGAACGAAATGGAATGGATGCTGGCCCGTGCTGCCGGATATAACGCCGGCTTTGCTATGGTAGCGAGACCCGGGGCACTTAGAAATAATCCGCTTACTGCAGTATTGCTTGATGCTATTAAAGAATGGGAAACAGCAAGAACCAGCAATGCATTTACCAATACTCAACAAGAGGAATTGAAAAATACAAAAAACGAATTTCATCTGGAAAAAATAAGTGAAGGCAAATGGAATTTGTTTCAATATAAAATAACCGAAAATTTTGTAAGAGAAAAATTTATTCGGCAACCTGGCGAGCCTACTCATACAACCTGGAATTTTAATCAACCCTGGAAAGAACAAGTTCTTCAATTTCGAATATATATTTCCGGTAAAGAAGGTAGCGTAAATAATATTAAATTAGCTATTGATAACTATACTGAGATTAATTTGAAAGTAGAACTTGAAGCAGGTGAAAGTATTGTTTGTGACGGTACCGAAACAATTAAAATTTATACTAAAAAAGGGAAACTGAAAGGAGATTATAAATTATCAGCAACATTACCCAAACTAGCCCCAGGCTCACATACAATAACCAGTAATTGTTTTTTTACAGGAGATGATCCTCCAAAAATGGAAGTACAGTTTAAAGGATTGAACAAAACTGAACTTGTTCAATCAACACCATAGTATCAACGCTTGGTATAATCCAACCTTTTCTATTCTTATAATTTGTAAACTTTATTGATTTTACGTTAAGACAGGCTATTGAATTTAGTCAAAGAAAGCAATCCAATAACGCCGCAATACCGTATATTCTTTGTGGCAAATAAAACAGGATTATTACTTATCGTACTGCTGAAGAGTTGTTTGGTTTTACAGGCACAACTGATTGATCCAACTACTACTTTTCGTAATGTAACAGCAAAAAGCTATTTCAGGTTTCATTACGATAATGATTATTTTACGAAGACCGATTATTATTACTCACAGGGCATTACACTGGAATATGTTCATCCTAAACTTGCAAAATTCCCTTTATCGAGGCTCTTATTCAAAACACCGAACAGTAATAAAACCTATGGTATTTGTTTCAATTTATTCGGATATACACCCATTAATACCAATAGCGATAGTATCCTTTATGGCGACCGGCCTTTTTCTTCAGCGCTATCGATCAGTTATTTTTCCAACAGTACCGACACCATTCGGAAATATCGCCTCAGCAGTACATTGCAAGCCGGTATTTTTGGACCATTGGGATTAGGAGAACGAATTCAAACTAATATTCATCGCTGGCTTAATAATAAGTTACCTAAAGGCTGGCAACATCAGGTAGCCAATGATGTTATACTTAACTATCAGCTTAATTTTGAAAAAAGACTGGTTGGCTATAAAGACAGGTTATTGCTTAATGGAATTGCCCAGGCAAATGTTGGGACACTACACACAAAAGCTGGTGTTGGAATAAATTTTTTGGCAGGATATTTCAATGACCCATACCAATCCATAAAGCATACTAAAAAGAAAATTGAATTTTATACATACGGACAGGCCCGCCTACATGTTGTTGGTTATGATGCAATGCTTCAGGGTGGTATATTTAATAAAAAAAGTTCGTATATAATACCCTCCGGCCATCTATCAAGAACGGTAGTTGAGTTCGATGGTGGCATTGCTGTGAATTATAAAAAACTACTGCTTACTTATTCAAGATCTTATATCGGTAAGGAGTTTAGCACAGGAAAAGATCATACATGGGGAGGAATAAGTATTGGATACTCCTTCTAAGTAGAACCCGTTTCATTTCTTCCGACAAGCTTATTACCTATATTTGCCTTTTCGCTACCTAAATCTTTTTATGACCCGTGAGCAGTTGTTAATAGAACTCAATCAGCAAACATATATCACTATTAAACCTTCGGCTATACATGGCATAGGAGTATTTGCCTTATGTGATATTCCAAAAGGATGCAGGAATATTTTTTCGCGAAATGTTGGTGAATGGATTCAACTCCCCATTGCAGATGTAGAAGCACTGCCAATGCATTCAAGAAATCTTGTAGAAACCTATTGCCTTTTTGATACTGATTATTATTATGTTCCCGACTATGGGTTTAAAGTAATGGATATGGTGAATTATCTCAATCATTCATCCACCCCGAATATTATTTCAATAAATGAAGGGGAAGAATTTGAAGCACTGAGAGATATAAAAGAAGGAGAAGAATTGTATGTGAATTATAATTCCCTTGCTGAAGGTTTAAGCGATTATTCATAAAAATATCTTTCGTGTTCTGTTTAAATAGATACAATACCTTTCTCACGCAATTTATCAAGGCTCAATGATTTTCCATCATTGAGATTTTTATACGTTTTTACATCGCATACAAAACTAATATGGTCCCCTCCATCAAATTGGCTGATCACGTGTAGCCGAATCACCGAAAGGCAATCTTTAAGTATTTTAAACCCTTCCCATTCTATTAGTAAGTTTCTTTTTTCAAGTAGTCTGATTTTATCAATCAATTTCCCGCTTTTTTTCCCCAATAGATTTACAAGGTTGTATTGACCCGCTTCCATTACCTGCAGCACAAACTCGGGATTTCCTTCAATATTTAATAGTGTTTGAGTGCCTTTGTAAATACAAACCAAAAAGCGTTTAGGGTGCATAGATATAGCCGAAGCATAGGTACATATATGGAGATTATATTTTCCGTTCCAATAGCTGGCAACACTATATACAGGTAGATTAACACGGTTCCAGGGCTTTTTACGAGTCATACTTTTATTAACTTATTGTCTTTAAAAAATTATCAGCTATTCTTAAGTGAGCATTTTTTTTATCGGTTTCCATCTTATCAAATGATTGAACTAACATCGCTAATCGGAAATTCTTTTTAAAAAACTCCCGGTGAATATGCATAAAACGCCAGAAAAGTCCGTCCCATATCTGGCACCAATTCCCTTTTTTATAATTACTCATCTTCAAAATATAGTTGGATCCACTGATATAGGGTTTCGTGCTCATCAATCCGCCATCTGCAAATTGACTCATCCCGTACACATTGGGTACCATCACCCAATCGTATGCATCAATGTAAAGGCTCATAAACCATTTATGAACTTCATCCGGATTAAATTCGCAAAGACACATAAAGTTTCCAACTATCATCAATCGCTCGATATGATTGGAATAACCAGTTCTCAATAACCTTTTTATTACGGTATCCAAAGGATCTATTCCGGTACTTCCTTCCCAAAACGATTTGGGTATTGGTCGTTTAAAATTCCAAAAATTAGTAGTACGTTGTTTCACACCCTCCCGTTCATACAAGGCACGAATATATTCTCTCCACCCCATTATTTGCCGAACAAATCCTTCTAAGGAATTGATGGGGATACTATTTTGCGTTGCATATTCAATAGCCCGATCAATTATTTCTTTGGGATTAAGTAAGCCAATATTAAGAGAGGATGTTAATAAAGAATGGAAGAGATAGGAGTCTTCTTTAGAAATTGCATCCTGGTAGATTCCGTAATTATTAAATCGCTGTTGAAGAAAATCTTCAAAACACTTTTCTGCCTCGCTGAATGTAACCGGGTAATTGAAATCATCCAACGATCCGTAATTTGACGAGAAATGATTTGTTATGTACTGCCTCGCTTCAACATGATAATCAGCCTGGCGAAGTTTAGGTAACGGAGTCAGTATTGTTTTTGCCGGCAACTTCTTCCGATTTTCTTCATCGTATGTCCACTTACCACCCACTGGCATGCCATTTTCCACCAGAACGCCTAGTCGCTTTCGTTGATCAGTATAAAAAGCTGTTAGGAAATATCTTTTTTTATCATTAAAGTATTCAGAAATATATTTTGAAGAACAAATAAAATTAGGCGAAGGATATTTTATCAGTTGAATAGAATTGTCAGCGGCGTATCGCTTCAATCTTCTTTCTACTAAATAATCGATCGTTTCTGTGTAGTGAACAACAGAAATTAATTTCTTACGATAAAAAGAAAACAATTTTTTTAGAGAGGAGTTCCCGTCGGTAGCATTAATATAAAAAACAGTATAACCCTTTTTATCCAACCAAACCTTATAAGCCTTCATACTGGCCCGGTGCAACATTAATTTTTGAGAATGAAATAGATATTGACAGAAGAAAAGATCATCTTCCAAAAGGTATACTTCTCTGTCTTTGTGCAATGACGCAGATTGCCGGAATAACTGATGGGGAAACACAAGCGAAATTTCTTTCATAATTCTTAAACAATTTTAATGAGTAATTTGTTTTGAGACATATGGAAAAACTTAAGGATAAAAAAATTGTATTAGTTGGTGCAAGTGGAACGATTGGATCACATACGGCCCGGTTATTAATATCGGGTGGAGCTGATCTTTATATTACGGGTCATAACAATGAACGATTAATGCAAACAGCCGCTGGTTGCAATCTTCCCAGCGATAAAGTAATACAACTGGATATTACCAATGAAGAACAGGTTAACACCGTTGCCAATCAAATTCAACAACAATCAGGCCCCATCGATATATTGATTAATGCGACCGGCATTGGTATTATTAAACCCATTGAGCAGTTAACAACCGAAGATTTTTTAAAGAGCCTTTCAGTAAATCTTATCGGTCCCTTTCATTTGATCAAAGCATTTTTACCTGCTATGAAAGAGCAAAAAAAAGGATTAATCATAAATATTCCGGGCATACTTGGAAAAACACCCATGGCAGGTGCGGTTGCTTATTCTGCATCAAAATATGGTTTGAATGGAATGATGAAGTCGTTAAGAGAAGAATTAAAGCGTACTGATATTCGAATCACACAATTATTTCTTGGCGGTTCCGATACCAGGTTTTGGGACTCTATCGACTTACGGGTACAACGCGATAAAATGATTATGGCAGAGGAAGCAGCAAAAGCTATTTGGTTTTTATGCCAACAACCTGTTAGTGGAGTTGTTAGTGAAATGGTGATACAGCCTTTTAATCATCAGGTGATATGACGAACAAATTCAAAAATTAAATTTCGTTTATTGGCGAATGATATTATCTTTTCGAAATTTTATTTAAACTAATAACACGTTGGCTTTTACATTTAAAACGGGTGACTGAATCATTTCTAAGTAATTCGTGTTTCGTGAATCTGCCGCTCATTCGTTTTCTCCACAACTGAAAACTGGAAGCTTTCATATTCTTTCGCATAAATACAATTACTTCCTTTTCCGATAAATCAAATTGGTGTTGAATAGCTTCAAAGGGCGTACGATCCTCCCAGGCCATTTCAATGATGCGATCAATATCGGTTT
>JANNEK010000002.1:0-6549 GCA_031378605.1 Chitinophagaceae bacterium
TTATAGTTATTTTTTTTAAAGGGCCTATTGTTGTTTGAAAATCTATTTCCCCTATCTTTGCCGTCCTTAAAACGGGCAATTGCACTTGTTTGTTTTGAGTAAAGGATCGGTAGTTCAGTTGGTTAGAATGCCGCCCTGTCACGGCGGAGGTCGCGGGTTCGAGTCCCGTCCGGTCCGCTTAGTTTTGATTAAAACCTGCTCTGGTAGCAGGTTTTATCGTTTTATTCGAAATTTTAGTCGAACTCCATATATTTTTTTGAAGACTTCTTACACAACTTTACAAAGAGCAATTTATCCTTATACAGATACCTCATTTTAAGATACCCTTTTGCTTTCAGGTTATCGTATTGCTGTTTAGCTGAATTATCAGCCAGGTACAATACCTTAGTGATGTTTGATTGAATTACTTTAGTATCAGGGTCAAGAGTGAAGAAAAAATAGCGGCGATTTGTTAGCGGTCATTGCAAAAAGAAGTACTACAAAAAAAATAACAGATAAACATAAACGACATTATGCCAACAAACATTTCAGCAATTAAAATCAAGGCTTCCAGGCAAAAAGTTTGGGACACAATTACAAAAGCAAAACTTGTAAAACTTTGGCAATATGGAAGCGACTTACTAACAAGTTGGGAAATCGGCAGCGATATAACATTCAGAACAGAATGGGAAGACAAAGTATTTGAACAATGGGGCAAAGTTTTAGAAGTTATACCAACTGAAATGGTAAAGTATAGTTTGTTTGCACCAAGACCAGACCTTGAAGACAAACCTGAAAATTATTTTATTATGAGTTACGTTTTGACAGAAGAAAGCGGACAGACAAAACTTGAAATTATTCAAGAGGACAACAGACCAAATGCAGTTCAAGAAGAACCACAAGGTGAAGAAAATCCTGTATTAAAATCACTTAAAGAAATTGCAGAAACTGATTGACGAGAAGAACAACAAACAGCCAACTGTTCCGTCTTAAAATAAGTTAACTGCAAAAAATTATACCTTCCCACTCAATTTATCCATCATATAATTTTCACCACCGCTGTTACCTTCTTTAAAATAATTATTGATACATAAATTTTACATACAATTGATTATCAATACTAAAATACATATTTTTGCATGAATTTTAAATGATTATTTATTCTTTATATAAAAATAGTTGTATATTTGCTAAGTAAATGACAGATATATGAGCAGGCTACACCAATTAAAAAAGCAATTGAAACCGGGTGAGGTTTACCGCCGTAGTGAATTAGCCAACTGGTCTAAATCGGTTGACCGCCACCTGGATGAATTGGTGCAAGAAGGGACGTTACAAAAACTATCCCAAGGGATGTACTATTTTCCTAAAGAAACTGTTTTTGGTAAAACACCGCCAGATGAAAATGTACTGGTGCAAAGCTTTTTGAAAGACCACCGTTTTTTGCTTACCTCACCTAATGCTTACAACAGCTTGGGTGTAGGCACTACTCAATTGTACAATGTAAGAACAGTGTACAATCACAAACGCCACGGTGAGTTTAAATTAGGTAACCAGACATTTGATTTTCGTGTAAAGCCACACTTTCCTAAAAAAGTAACAGATGATTTTTTATTGGTTGATTTGGTGAATAATCTTGAAGAACTTGCAGAAGACAAAGTAGAAGTATTAAAAAAAGTATCTGCTAAGGTTCAATTAATGGACAAGAAAAAAATGAAGCATTCTGTTGCTGAATATGGCAGTGTAAAAACAAAGAAATTTTTTACCCCTTTATTACAGCCACACATACTTTAACATGGCAGATAATTACTTGCATAATCATAAAGACTTCCCTGCATTATTGAGCATATTGGCATCCGAAGAAAATATTTTACCCGGGCTTATTGAAAAAGACTACTGGATAATGCATGTTTTGCATGGGCTTAAAAAGCAGGGATTTAATTTTGAATTGAAAGGTGGTACATCTTTATCAAAAGGGTATAAAATAATAAACCGTTTTTCTGAAGACATAGATATTCATATTACACCACCTGCCGATTTAGGGGTTGAAGAAAATCCGGGTAAAACAAAGGACAAACACATAGCATCAAGAAAAAATTTCTACGATTGGCTGGCTACCGAAATAAAAATTGATGGTATTATTTCTGTAACAAGAGATACGGCTTTTGATGATGAAGACTATTACCGGAGTGGCGGCATCAGGCTTTTGTATGAAAGTAAAACTCTGCTGTTGATGGTGTGAAAGAAGGTGTTTTATTAGAAGCAGGATTTGATACTGTTACACCGAACACCAATCTCATCATTAGTTCCTGGGCTGTTGATAAAGCAGCAGGGAATACTGCAATAAATATTTTGGATAACCGGGCTGTTGATATTACCTGCTATCATCCGGGTTATACATTTGTAGAAAAACTGCAGACCATTGCCTCAAAATTCCGGCAAGAACAAATTGATGGAAAAGAAAGACCCAACTATTTACGGCAGTATTATGATGTGGCCTGTTTACTTGGTAATAATGATGTGCAACAGTTTATTGGAACGGAAGAATATCAAATGCATAAGAAAGCAAGGTTTCCTAAAATAGATTTTGATATTGCAATAGCAACAAACGAAGCCTTTTTATTATCGGATGCAGCTTTAAGAAAATCGTTTAAAAGCCGGTATGAAAAAACAAACAAATTATACTATAAAGGTCAGCCGCCATTTGAGGAAATATTAAATACTATCCATCAAAATATTGGTAAGCTGTAAAGAAATTTAGACCTACGTCTTCCCATTCAATTTATCTTTCATATAATTTTCACAACCGCTATTACCTTCTTTAAAATAGCCGTTTGATACACCAGCATCTGCCCTACTAGTGTTGATTTTATTATACCCACCGCCCAATGCATCTTTCGCCATTAACGAAACACCAGCCTCAATTATACGGCTGGATGTACTCATCATATTGCTAACTTTATACAGTAAAAAATTACCACCACCAGGATGTACAATATAATTGGCAACAGAAGAAACAGTGAAGTAACCAATGATACCGATAATCATAAAAAATTAAAAGTTTGAGCATTCGATTCACTAAATATCAAGGCTGCAATAACCGGCAGTAAGATTATTTTTTTTATGCACTTCAATTTTCACTCTTCGCAATAAACTTTGTTACATCAAAATACTTTCCGGATTTTACGAATTGAGGGTAAGAAAGGCAGGGCTACTCGCTAAACCCGGCCGTATCCCTCCACTACGTTTTTTAGTAGAGCAATATAATTTTAAAATATTGACATACTCAAATAAATATTTAGCGATAATTTTTTAAGCCATACATTTCAATCACATTGGCTATTTTTATGAATATCCTGCTATGCTGGTAGGAAAAAAATATTTATACCTAAAAAAATAGTAAAATGAAAAAAACAAAACTGGCATTTATTCTTACACTTGTTGCAGGCCTGGTTTGTCTTAGTAATTTTATTTACAAAATAGTAAAGCATGGCAAAACTGACTACTTTATACTTTTGGCTGGTCTTTTTATTATTGGAATAGGAGTTTCGGCATTTTATACAAAAAGGAATTAAAAAATGACCATTAAATCAAAATTAACTAACGTAACATTAATTGAAGATGAAGCATGGAATGACTTTGAACAATTTTTTGCTGAGAAGACAATCAGAAAGAATGAAGTGTTGTGGAAAGCTGGCGATACCTGCAGGCATTTAATTTATATCAGTAAAGGGCTAATCAGAGTTTATAATACAAAAGATGATAAAGAAGTAACACACAGTTTTATTTTGAAAAAAGTATTTTCTATGATGATTACAGTTTTATATCCCAACAACCCTGTAGCAGTAATTATGAAGCCTTAGAAGATACTACCCTTACAATAATCCCAAGGGCAGCTATATACCTGATGTTTGACAAGTATAAATCTTTTGAACGGCTAGGAAGGATGATGGTGGAACATAACCATGCTGCACTAATTGAGGAGCAGCAGCATATTAAAAACATATCGGCAAAGGATAAATACCTGCGACTGATTACTGAAAAGCCAACTATTCTACAAAGAGTACCTTTAAAATTCATAGCTTCCTATTTTGATATGACACCCGAATATTTGAGTAAACTAAGAAAAGACTTTATTGATTTGAGGATTTAATATTTTGTAAGAAGTGTTTTAAATTTCTTACAATATATTAAGACAACTGATACTGTTTCTATTAACTTTTGTTATAAAATATAAAGCAAATGAAAAGAACAGTATTTTTAACAATCGCATCCTGTACTGCAACCGGTGTAGGTTTTTTTTCATTATTATTTCCAGCGGCACTGCAACAAAGTAAAGGTACGGCAGCAAACGCAGCTACTTATGTATGGACAGCCGAAGTAGGGATTTTATTAATTGCAATTGGTATTATGGCTTTTTTAGTTCGAAGGCAAGAAACCTCACTTTCGTTGCTGGCTTTTTTTATTGGAAATTTTATTATTCAGGCAGGGCTTTTTGTAATTGAATTTGCAGCTTATTTTAATGGAGTAATTACAAAGCTAACAGGTATTGTACCTAATTTAACGATTCATATTTTTTGGGCTTTCGGGTTTGCATATTATATTAGAGAAATGAAAACACACAATTAACTTCAAAAAGTAAAAATCGAAATCAACATGATGAATATTTTTAAACGGGATTACGAACATTACGAAGGTGTACCAAGAATCAATATTTATGGTTTGCGGTTACTCTATGCCTTAATGTTTGTTTTTCTTAGTTACGATTCCTGGACATATATTCTTAATCACAAAGGAACTTGGCAAGTAACCGATGCAGCAGCATGGTGTGTTTGGTTGGGGTATGGAGCAATATCCTGGATAGGTGTTATCCGTCCGCTAAAAATGTTACCCATTGTACTGCTTGAAATTGTATATAAAGTAGCCTGGCTTGCTGTAGTATCTTATCCATTATGGGTAAAAAATGAATTGGCAGGTTCGCCAGCCGAAGGCACCACCAATATTTTTATATTTATTATACTCCCTATCATTTTTATGCCATGGCGGTATTTTTTTAGAACGTATATTTTGGGGAAAAAGACAGCATAAAGAAATATGCCTGAGTATGAAATTTTCAAACCTATGCTGTTATAGTTTTGATGCGTGTAAGATACTATATCATTAGCCAGGCTTCATTTGTGATAAGTATCAACACAACTTATCTATAAAATAAAAAAAGATGATTAAAATTCTGCGAACGAACAAATAAAAAAAATTGATACAATTGACAAAGCTCAAACAGATATGTGCAAATCATACGTAGATGGTTCTATCAAGATTTTATTGCTGAATTGGTATCAGGCAATAAAAAAATAAATGAATATGGGGATAAAAATGAAAAGCAAATTTGGACTAATTTTAAAAATGAGCTTTGCAATGAAAATTCTAATAATTGGCTATACAATTATTCTACTGTAAAGGATAAACCAGCCGATTTAGGGTATTTTACAGGTTATAAAATTGCGAAAGAGTATTACAATAATGCTGTAGACAAAAAGCAAGCAGTAAACGATATTATTGATATGAAAAATCCAATTAAGTTTTTAGAGTTGAGTAAATACGACCAAAAAGAAAAGAAATAAAATGGCAGCTTACATGAATGGTAATTTGTAATTGTATAAAACTTTTATTTCTCAATACCATACAAGCTTCTCACAAATTCAATCTCACCTTTCACACTGGCACTTTCCAGGCTCAACATTTTATGCTGGTTATTAAATTCTTTCAGGTCACAGCCTTTAAGGCATTTTCACTTCCTCAAAAAAAAATTTGCGAAACCGAATAGCTGCACATATATTTGCAACTGATTGGCTTCCTAAATTAAACATCAGAATAAATGAGAAGAGATATTTTTCAGGCAATAGCCGACCCGACAAGGCGGGCAATTATTACTTTAATTGCATTGCAGGCAATGACACCGAATGCTATTGCTGACAACTTCAACACTACCCGACAATCTGTTTCTAAACATCTTCGAATACTCACAGAATGCAAACTGGTAAAACAGGAACAACAAGGCAGGGAAATTTACTACTCACTTGAAATTGAAAAAATGAAAGAGATTGATAAATGGATTAAACAATTCAGAAAAATTTGGGAAACCCGGTTTAACCAACTCGATAAAGTATTATCAACCTTGTCTGCCGAAAGGCAGGCAATTAAAAAACTAAAAAAATGAAAAATGATTTACTATTTGATTTTACTGTTGACAAAACAGCAAAAAAGGTATTTATAACCAGAGAATTTGATGCCGAGCTTTCGCTGGTATGGGATGCTTTTACCAAACCTGAAATTCTTGACCAATGGGTGGCACCTAAGCCCTGGTCATCTAAAACAAAATACATGGATTTTAAAGTTGGTGGCAAAAGATTTTATGCAATGGTAAGCCCTGAAGGACAGGAACGTTGGTCAATCCAGGAATACACTTCCATTATTCCGAAAACCAACTTTAAAATGTATAATGCTTTTGCAGACAAAGATGAAAACCCTCAGTTGCCTGGTTCTGAGTGGGATTACAATTTCAGCGAACAA
>JANNEK010000004.1:0-1796 GCA_031378605.1 Chitinophagaceae bacterium
TTTTCCGAGGCAAATATTATAGGCCGGAAGCAGGTAGAATCTTCTTTTTACCTGGCAGAGCAACGGACACAAATGCTGCGCAAGCATACGGCTGAAGAAAAATATAAATTCTTTCTCGATAACCACCCCAGCTTACTGCAAAGGGTTTCACTTAAACATATTGCTACTTACTTAGGTATGAGCCAGGAAACTCTGAGTCGTGTTCGCAGCAGATATCATAAGAAGAACTACTGAAAAAGTATTAATTGCTACGATTTGTTTAATGAAAGTCAAAACAATTTAAAGGCTCCTAAGAAGTATCACAAGAAAGATTATTGCGAATACACATGTGCCAATAGCCGCACTATCAATTCTGTTCTTTCTTTGTGCATCTTTAAAAAACGCAGTAATAATTAAACCTAAAACAGGCAGCAGTAATCCAAGAAAAAATCCTCCCCAGTGCCATCTAAAAGATTTTTTTTCATGTTTGATATATGCAGACATATCATTAGAAGCATCTTTTCTTATGGCTTTTTTTATTCTTCTTTGTGTTATTTTAAATGCAATTGTTTCCATCCAGGTTAATTTGTGACACGTGAGCTTGGTAAAATCTGAAGGTTTTAGACGCATATATTCAACTAGATTAATGAATACAGGGTCAGATTGAGGCACCTTAAAAGCGGAAATTGTAGCAGAATATGAATAAATGGTGCATACAATCAACAGAGTTAAAAGAAAATATTTCAACATAAATATGGGTTTAGCATGAAGGTAGAAAATAGATTTTTTTATCTCTTGACATTTGTCAATTTCTTTCTCAAAAACATTTCAGAATTTAACAACGTAAAACTCGTATAATAAAATGGCGAAAAGAATAATAAATCATGCTGTAATAAAAAATATTTCATCTCTTGATAAATGTCAAGACTTTCCCTTTTCCAAATTTATTGACATTTGTCAAGCCGGTTCTCAAAAACATTTCTCAATTTAACGCTACAAAATTTTTAAATATGAAAACAATTATAAAACCCCTGCTCTTTATCGCAGTTTTATTGACGATAATATCAGCAAGTTGTAAAAAAGACAGCACCCCAGGTGATGGGCTGCCGCCACTAACTTTTGAAGGCAAAAATACTATTGGATGTAAAATTAATGGAGTTAATTGGGTACCAAAAGGAATTAGCGATTTTGGAACCGGTATTCGCTATCCTGTGGTTGGTAGTTATTATGGGCATCCTTTTTTCCCTGGAGTTCATATCTTAATAAAGACAAATAGCCCAGATGGGTATATTGAACTTTTTTGGAGAAACTATTCTGGAAATAATTTAATATCAACTGGAAAGTATTACTTCAATAAAAGTACAGGCGATATTGCATTTGGTATTGGAGAAATTCATAGCTATGCTTTTTATCACACCAATGGCAAAGCTTACTTTACTGATAGCCTTCATACTGGATGGATTGAAATATTAAAGTCTGATAGTGTCATAAGTGGCCGATTTGAGTTTGATGGGTACAATTCATCAGATGGAAAAGTATATCATATAACCGAAGGCCGCTTTGACGTAAAGTAAAATAATCACTAAAACATAACTGTTATGAAAAAACTGAATTTTATTCGGGCAGGGATTTTTATGTACTTACTTTTATGCTCTTGCTTTTTTGCAAATGCACAATCACTCCTTAGTTTTACCCAGGCAATGGATAGTATATTAGCTCCATTGGATAAGGGACGAATACCAACTGGTATTTTGTATGAACGGGTAAAACCAATGGCGAATATTGATCTTTTTAACCCGCCTTCTTCAGATCCTTTT
>JANNEK010000038.1:0-2466 GCA_031378605.1 Chitinophagaceae bacterium
CAATTTGATATTGGATTGCTAATAATAAAATAGCAACTTTTAGAAAATATGATTTTAAGAAATTAGTCATAAGGGTGAAAAATTTTTTTAGGCATTTTCTTAAATAAAAACCTGTTGTCAATATTTTAACCTAATGAGATATAAATCAATTCTTAGACTTTGAAACTTCAATTTTCAATGCGTGAATTATTTTATCCTGCAATTCAATTTTTTTGTTTTGCTCAAGTAAGTACAACGTCAATTCCTCAATCTTTTTCAATAGTACGGCCTGCATCTCTCCAATGCTAATACCATCATTCTTAATTTCTTTAACTGATGGAAGAGAAGGCAGGTGTTTGTATTTTTTGATAAAAGCTGCCAATTCTGGCAAAGGCATCAATTTATAATTTGGATTAAAAACATAGTCCGGCCAGTTAGTTGCCAACTGCGTTATCTTAAGTCCCTTCGCCATAATGAATCCATTCACTGTTAATAAGGTATTGGTTGGCAATTGAGCAGGAGTTTGAGTTGACCCAATCAACATTTTTCCATCTACTGTTACCCGGTAGCGTTCAATATCATTTGTTTTTACGATAAAAGGTTGTGGATCGGTAGTGCCAATAAATGCCGTAGCGTTAGTATTCAGTGTATTTCCTAACAGGCCCCATCCGGTATTGGGTGGAGTTACGGTAACCATTACCGATAGGGAGGTGCCTATTGCTCCATTGTTATCTTTAGCTTTTGCCTGAATGTAATAAGTGCCTGGCACTGTAGGTATCCAGGTATATTCATACGGAGCCGCCGTTTGCGGAGGGTCGCTTAGCAGCGAATTAATCACCGAAGAGGTTGTACCGGAATAAAATCCAACTTCGGTAATGGTACCATCCACATCCGAAGCATTTGCTTTCAACAACAGGGGAGTATTGGCTGCAATCGTAATGTTTGTAGTAGGGCTTATAAAAGAACAGGAAGGAACAGAATTGGTTGTAACCATTTCAAATACTTCCATTTCACTTACAAACCAGTTTGCCCCAGAAATAGTTCCGGCCCACAAGCGGATATACCTTGCCGTATTACTTCCCCCGGTAATATTTAAATCATTAAACACATACCAGGTATAATAAGAGCCTGATTCATTGCCTACTGCCGGATTATTATTCGTAACACTGGCAATATCTACCCAGGATCCGGTGCCGGTACTACTCATTTGAATCTTGAAACTCGAAGCGGCGTTCCACCTTCCCCATTTTACAAGCACGCGGCAGATTGTTTTCGAACTTCCAAGATCCACTTGTGAATAGTTATCGGCACTATAAGTGGGCTGCCAAACATTACTAACCACCCCATCGGTTACACTGGCAGCAACAGTACCTGCCCCGTTACTCGACGTAGTTACTGATTTATTCAGGGCCACATTCGTAGATCCGCATTGTGCACTGATTTTTGTTAGCCATAACAGCATAACCAAAGTGGTCAGCATAATAACTTTTCGTGCTTGCATATTCATTGCTATTTATCGTTATTTATTCTTAAAAAAAATCAACTGTGTTATAACCCATACCCCAACCGAAATAAGATGGCCTGACTTTGCGGTATATGCGATTTATATAAAAAATCAAACAATAACTGCATGTTCCCTTTATATTTTTTACCGATCGAATATTTTTTCTTTACTCCAATAAGTCCACTTTGCATCCAATGATTCGGTTGCACCCTCAACTGTTGAACATTCTCAAATCGTGTCCGGTAATTTTGTTCATAGCCTCCACTTATATAGAGACTTCTTTTGAGTTTTAAATCGATAAAGCTCCGCAGGCTCAAACCCTCATGGGTAATCGTTAAGTGCCGGATGTCTCTTGACCAGCCACTTTTATATCCCGCACCGATACCAAATGAATTTTTATCGTTGATTCTAAATCCTACCGAAAGACCGAGGTCGGAGGTAATCGGCAGAAAATTAGTACCACGGGTATTTTGCAGATCGGTAGTTATCTCCAGTCTTTTCCAGAGCGATTTTCCTTTTTGGGAGTTTGCATGTTTAAAATCCGGTACCTCCCTATCACTGCTGCCACCTCCTAACTGGCTGATCTTATCTTTTAACTGATTCATCTGCGCCTGTGCCTGCTGGATACCCTGTTGCAATACGTCACTGCCATTGGGGCCACCCAACATTAATTGTTGTTGAATCAATGATTGTACACCGGCCCTGGTTTGCAAACCCGCAATATTCTGTGCCGTACCGTTACCACCGGGCAAGGGAAACAACTGCGCTAATTCCGAATGTTCGCTGAAAAATTTTTGAAAGATGGGAAGTTTGGTAATTAATTCAATGGCCTTGCGTTCGCGCTTCTGAGGATCTTTTAATATAGATTCGTATTCGCGAATTTGCTGGGAATAGTAAAAGGCGCGCTTGTTATATTGCTGAAACTGTTTAGCCAGTCCAAATTTTCCCAATTGATCTTTTAATTGTTGTCTTCTTTCTTTTAA
>JANNEK010000062.1:0-5873 GCA_031378605.1 Chitinophagaceae bacterium
TTTTACTACTGAAGGATGCAATACTCATCTCTGCGACTTTGCGGCTTTGCGCCTCTGAGGTTATCTTTTGCCACGAAAGCACGAAGTATTTTTCTTGTGTTCCTTACGCTCTTGTGGTTATTTTGCCACGAAGGCACGAAGTATTTAAAAAACTATCCTGATTTTTTTGTAGATGGTTATACCCTGATTTATAGTTGCTATAATAACAAGTAACGTATTAATTTTTTACTGCGGAAAAATACAGTACACTTCTCTGCGACTTTGCGGTTATTTTTTGCCACGAAGGCGCGAAGTATTTTTCTTGTGCTACTATGCTCTTGTAGTTATTACTTGCCACGAAGGCACGAAGTATTTAAAAAACTATCCCGATTTTTTTCGTAGATGGTTATACCCTGATTTATAGTTGCCATAATAACAGGTAACGTATTAATTTTTACTGTAGAAAGATACAGTACGCTTCTCAGCGACTTTGCGCCTCTGCCGTTATCTTTTGCCACGAAGGCACGAAGTATTTAAAAAACTATCCCGATTTTTTTTATAGATGGCTATACCCTGATTTATAGTTACCATAATAACAGGTAACGTACTAATTTTTACTGCGGAAAAATACAGTACGCTTCTCTGCGACTTTGCGCCTGCGGTCATCTTTTGCCACGAAGGCGCGAAGTTATTTAAGAAGTAAGTCTATTCTTTTTCAGATGAGTTATCCGTCAATTTATACTTACCAAAACCAGTTAACAAATTTTCAAGCGGAATAGTCTTTTAATTTAGCGGGTATTTCTAATCAAAAATTAAATGTGGATAAGGAATACTTAATTTATCTTTTAAATGGGTGCAACGGTTCATTAAAATAGTTACTATGTCTTCCGTAGAATAATGATATTGAATGATGGGCGAGTTATTATTATTTATCCAGGCATTAAAATTTTCTTTAAAGCCATCATCTATTTTTTGAAGAACGGGTACTCCTATTTTTTTCAATGCCGCTGCATTACATTGCTGTTCGTATTGTCCCTGGATAGGGATACAAATTAGTTTCTTTTTTAAATAAAGAGCTTCTGCGGGTGTTTCAAAACCTCCACCTGTAATAATACCGGCACAATCGGTAAGACTTTTATTAAAACTTTTTTTATCAACTGGCATGAATGTAAGATGACCTTCTTGAACTATTTCTTTTTTTTGATGAGAAAATATTTGGAAGCGATGATCTGAAAGAGGCAATAAACATTTTCTTAATTCCTGATCGCAGTAAGAAGGAAGATATACGGTTATATATTCTTTATTAAGTGGTACTGCTTGTAGGATTTCTTCTTTAATAACAGGGGAAAAGATAAAATCATCATACGACTGAAAATGCAATCCAATATGCTGAGTGGCCCTGGCATAATTTTTTAATATCCATTCTCCCACTTTACTAATTTTATCGGGTCGGGGAGTATTGGGAGATAAAAAACTTGCCTGGTGTCCAAAATTTACCGAAGGAATTTTCTTTTTTGCACAGGCCAATGAAGTAATACATTCAAAATCGTTTAATACTAAATCATATTTCTCAACTGGCAAATCTTTTGCTTCAGCCATAATCCTTAGTGGTGAAATAGTGCCAAACATTTTAGGGTAATTCAATTTTCCACTGCAGGTATAAAAGAGACTGCATCCTTTACTCCGGTATTTTATTGGGGCATTCAACTCAAGCGTACTATTGGCACCACTTAAAAAAATATCAACGGTTCCATATCTTTTTAAATAAGGTAATAATTCCATGGCACGGCTAATATGACCGTTACCAGTAGCCTGAACAGCATATAGAATCTTCATATCAGTTTATATTGCTAATGAGTTTATATAAAAACTAACTTCATCGGTAATAGCCGTTGGAATTGACTTTAGGTTTATTTCACTGTGTTCAAAGTCTTTTTCGTTATAAGTAAATATTCTCCATTCCTTATTACGATATTCTAATGAAGTAAGGTGTTCTACCCAATCCCCGCTGTTTAAATAAGTTACTTTTCCATTTTGGGTTTCAACAACCCGTTGTTGAGGTTGATGTACATGACCACATATAACATAGTCGAACTTTTTTTCAATAGCCAATTCTGCGGCAATTTGTTCAAAGTCGTTTATTTTAGTAACTGCCTTATTTACTTCTTCCATTACTCTTTTTGAAATTGATATTCTTTCCTGCCCAAAAGCTTTTAATAAATTATTGATAAGGCGGTTAAAGAGTAATAAAAGCGCATATCCATTACTTCCAAGTTTAGCTAAAAACTTTGCTCCCCCTTTGGTGGTATTATCAAAAATATCGCCATGAAAAATCCAGGTCATTTTGTTATTGATCTCCAGCACCAGTTTATCAGTAAGTGTGAAATTGCTTAATTGGAAATCTGAAAAGCGTCGCAACTGTTCATCGTGGTTACCAGTAATATAAAATACTCGTGTACCCTTCATCATCAGGTTAAGTATTTCTTTTATGACTGCCATATGAGCCGGGGGAAAATAACGTTTGGAGAATTGCCAACCATCAATTATATCACCATTTAATATCAAAATATTTGGGCTGATACTTTTTAGATAGGCTACTAACTCTTTGGCTCGGCAACCATAGGTTCCTAAATGCACATCTGAAATTACCACAACATCTACAGATCTTTTTTCCATTAATCGGGTTTTACAAAGCTCTATATTGTAGAAGATAGTAACAACAAAAAAGTGTTAAGTAATTGTAAGCTTTGTATGATTGAATTGTTACTAAAAATTAGCGAACCATCTGCTTCAAAAAAGTCCAGTAATACGAGTAAGCTTGTTTTTGGAGTTTATAGAAATTACCTTTATGGGAATGTAACGGCCATTAACATGGTCTATTTTCATTTGATAAATTGTTTCTTTATCCGCTGCAATTATTCCACCAATTATTCCATACTTGAAACTTGCAAGAAATACTTCACCGAATTTTGCAGAAACCTTTCCTTTTCCATAAAACATAAAATCATTTTCGACCTTACGTAATTGAAAATAGCCGTAATCGGTTGCAACATAGAGCAGGCCATTATAGGCTACAGCATATATCTTTTTCGGGGATACCCTGGTTCGATTGCCCTGCTTAGTAATTATATCAACCCAACGGAGTTCTTTATCATCCAACCCTGCTATTATTTGTTCGTCGGGTAACAGGTTTTTAAAAGACATAAAACTTGCATATAATCCATCCTTATACACGAGTGTATTGTATACAGGAATTTTTTTCTTTTCCAGTCGCTCTAAATTAATAATATCTCTAAATACAATCTCGTCACGTTCATTTCCAGGATTCAATAATTGCCCTGCAATAAAATCGGTAAGTAATTGGCTTGTATTCGCCAGCAATGATGTAGTAACATTTGAAGATTGCACAACAACAATTGAATCGAGGGCACCTAGCTTTAAGTATTTTTCACACTTTCTCCCATAAAGCACGGCCCGTATATAGCAGTAGCCTTTTTTGGTAGTTATACTAGTAACCTGCGAAAAGTTAAGAAAACGCAATTGAAATAAAAGCTCGCCGTTTTTTGCGGTAGAATCTGTTATTGAATCTAAAATAACTTGAAATTGACTTTGAAAACTTTTTGTTGGAATTATATCAGCTCTTTTGTTGAACATACCTTTCTCAACATTCCCCATCGTAAGGGTATCAATTCTCGAATCAATAAATCGTATCGAGGAATATAAGCTATGCTGAATTTTCAGTTTGGGTGTGATTAATAAAAAATCTGAAGTATTATTTTGAGAATATATATTTCCATTGCCGATGATAATAGAAAGTATAAATAAAATTACCTTCCGCATTACTGTTACTTTTAAATGGAGGGTTTATGAAGTGTTTACTTTTGGAAAATGCAATCTTTGCGCTATTTTAAGGCAGTCGATACTATAAATATACTCTTTTACGAAGAGAAAACGACCATGTGATATCCAGGTCTCCCGGAGGAGGAAAATAGTATAATTAACCTGATGCTTTTTGATTCGTTCAATAAATAGGCAGGTATTAAAACAGTGGTATGAACCTACTCTAAAGGATTAATAAATTATTGAATAGAATTAACGATTGCATAATAGCAATTCAATTTTGATAAATATAAATTTGGAGTCAAATAAATATAGCAAAAGCAGTTGATTGGCAGATCGGGAAAGTTTTTTAGGTTTCGCTCTTTTTTTACTTAACTTTTACTCCAAAAGTTGTTATGATAAAACTACTTGTTGCTTTTTTTGCTACTTCCTATTTACTGCCGGGAGTAAATTCTTATGCACAAAAAAAAGCTCGTATTCTAACTGTACCGGGTGATAGATATGTAAATAAAGGTAGCAGCAATAACCAGGTAATTTATAATTAATGATCACTAAAAAAACAACAGGCTTTAACAGGCGTCAAATTCTTACAGCCTTATTTGCTGCAACTATTGCTTTTCTTACCTATGCATCTGTATATGCGTATAGAAAACCTTTTACAGTAGCAACCTTTGATGGCATAAAATATTGGGGAGTACCTTATCAAACCTTATTGATCATTAGCCAGGGTGTTGGGTATATGCTCAGTAAATTTTATGGCATCAAATTTATTTCTGAATTAAAACGATTGGGACGCTGGCGCACCAGTGCCACCCTTATTGGCATTGCCTGGCTTGCGTTGCTCGTATTCGCTATTATTCCTCCTCCTTATGGAATGATCTGCCTGCTCATAAATGGTTTTATGCTTGGATTTATGTGGGGAATTGTTTTTAGTTATGTGGAAGGTAGAAGGGCCACTGATTTTATAGGATCTGCAATGGCAGTGAGTTTTATTTTCGCAGGTGGATTTACCAGATCAGTAGCTGTATGGTTGCGCGAAAGTTGGAACATTACTGATCAATGGCTTGCTTTTACAACAGGGTTGTTATTTGCAATACCCCTGATTTTATTTCTTTTGCTAATTGAAAAAATTGCACCACCTGATGCAGACGATATCAGGGAACGAACGGTACGTATGCCAATGAATAAAGAGAGCCGGCAGAAATTGATAAAGCAATTTGGGCTCGGCCTTGTAGTGATAACGATTACTTATTTGTTTTTAACAGTGATGAGAGATATCAGGGATAATTTTATGAGTAATATGTGGAACGATCTTGGATATGGTAAGAAGCCGGCTATTTTTACAAGAACAGAAACGGTTACCTCCGTAATTGTGTTAGCAGTAATGAGTATGCTTGTTATTATCCGCAATAATTTTAAAGCGTTTCAGGTAATACATGGAGTCATTACTTTTGGATTTTTAATAGCTGGTATATCCTCGCTTATGTTTATTGCCGGGTATATGGATGGAGCTCTATGGATGCAACTTACCGGCCTTGGATTGTATATGGGTTATATTCCTTTCAATTGTATTTTTTTTGAACGCCTTATTGCTTCTTTTCGTATAGTCGGTAATGTGGGATTCTTAATATATATAGCCGATGCTTATGGCTACCTGGGTAGTATGAGTGTTGTATTAACCAAGGAAATTTTACGTTTACAGGTAAACTGGGTTTCCTTTTATTCAACAGCGGTTATTATTCTTTCGGTGGTTGGAGTGGCAGGTACCATTTTATCTTTACTCTATTTCAACAGGAAATATAAGCTTACTATAGCTCCGGGTTTAGAGAAATCGAATTCTATACCATTACCCGTAGCGTAATGATAAATATTATTAATTCGAATGGATACCATCAATAAGTAGAATCAGAAAAATTTATTTTTAGAAATAAATGTAGAACTATTGTATAAATTTAAAAGTAATATTAATGGGTGCATTTAAAATTGTCGTGCCACTTTCCCCTCTCCACTTTAGTGGAGAGGGGATTTAAAGGGGTGAGGGAAAAAAATACAGC
>JANNEK010000131.1:0-31893 GCA_031378605.1 Chitinophagaceae bacterium
TAATATATGGGGGAAGTAATGTGCTGGATTCGGCGGGTAATATATCATTCAATACGATTTCAAATGCAAATTTTGTTAACCCAAATACCTACGATTTTCATCTCAATTCCAACGCTGCGGCTATCAATATAGGAGTAGACCCGGGGAATTCAACCAATGGCATCCATCTAACACCAGTATTCGAATATATACATACTGTAAATTTTATTCCAAGAACCATTCAGGGATTAATAGATGCTGGCAGTTATGAAAGATCAACTGCATTAGCAACAACTTTACTTAATCTCAAGTCTGTATTTCAGCAGCAACGTATATTGATAACATGGCAATCGGTAAATGAATTGACAACTGATCGATATGAAATTCTTAGAAGCTACGACCAAAGTAATTTTGCAAAAATCGGGAATTTGAACGCTACTTTACAAAATAGTAACCATTATCAATTCATCGATAAACCAAACCCGGGCTTAGTAGCTTATAAAATAAAATTGATCGACCAGGATGGAACCGTAGCCTATTCAAAAATAATCACGATTGACTTTTATAAAAATAATTCGGGATCTTTAAGAGCTTTCATTCATAACAGTACATTATATATCCATGAGGTACCCAAAAGTTTTAAAAATGGTTCCGCAACGCTTCAATTGTACAATACAGCCGGTGAATTATTATTTAGCACACAAACTTTAATGCATTCAACAGAAACAGCAATCATTCATCAACTACCCATTATATCATTCTCGGATAAAGTTATCCTGGTATTGAAAAATAACAGGGATAGAATAAGCACTATGCTGCAATAAGATCAATTACAAACTAATACTATTTTTTTCAATGCCAGTAACCATTTTCTCTATCAAATAAACCAATAACATTAAGAAGCTGTTTTGTCTCATAGGGATAATTTGCAGGTAGATGATAAAACAAATAGCATTACATTCCGCAGGAACATCTCATGCCAGAAAGATATCAATGACATCAATAATTTCAGCGATTCGAATGATTTTTTTCTGAAGAGATAAAATAAAAACAAAAGATTTTCTATTTCTCAAAATTGTTACACATGGCGAATAATGCTGTTACATTTGCACGAAACATTCCTATGGAATGTAATGCTCCTTTTATTATAATGCTACCCATGAGATGTCCCTATGGGGCAGGAATTCAATCTTTTTTGTTATCTGAAATATTTCAATTCAAATAATTATTCCAAGAAGCAGTTTGAGTTAATTAATTAATGTTAGCGGGAAAACCCTTTGCGTTGATTTTGATAATTTTTTCACAGAAAGTTATTGATAATGACTTTAAAATCCACTTCGCTTTGCACATTAAACATTCACATATAGATTCTAATTAAGTAATTCAAACGGATTCTGAATTTTACAAAATTTAATTTTTCTTTTTTAAAAAATCTATTTCTTTTCTTAAACTATCATTTTCTTTTTTTAGTTCCTTTACCGCTTCAATTAAGTAGGGAATCATCCCTGAATAATTTACACTTTTTATTCCTTCTTCATCCTCGGAAACTAATTCTGGCATTTGTTTTTCTACTTCCTGCGCCAGTATACCAGTCTGTAACTTTTTATCTCTGAACCTATTTTCTTTCCAATAGTACTGATAGCCTCCTATTGCTATTATTTTCTGAAGGCTGTTTTTCAATGGGCTAATTAATTTTTTTAGCCGGGTATCACTATTCTGGCTAAGCGATCCGGATATTGAAAGATCGCCATTTTCAAATAGTCGCATAATGGTAGTATTTACTGAGTTGCGAAATTGATACTCATCGCCAACCCCAAAATTTCTAAATTTCGTATTACCATCGTACACCATATTCATATAGTCGGTTCCTCCATAGGTTTCTAATCGAAGATGGGCATCAAAAGTGGGTGCCAATCCTTTTAGATGCAACGTGGCTAATGGTATAATATCGCCGATACCAACCTTTCCATCACGCTGAACAACCAGCGCATTTCTACGGTTGCTGGAAGTACCGTTGCCCACCATAAACATTGGAGAATTGGGATAAACGTTAAAGAAACTTTCATTATCATCCGTTAATATTGGATCATTAAAAGACCCTACAGCAGTATTTCCAAGACCTCTTGACAATGTAGCATTTCCAATTGCCGAAGATAAATATCCACTGGCAACCGTATTAAAGCCTGTTGCAAAAGAGTTAGGACCTTCGGCACTGGAATTATAGCCCAATGAAATCGACGCACCTCCCGAAGCAACGGCATTAAATCCAATGGCAATATCAAAATTGTTATTTGCAACTGCTCTATTACCTATTGCTATTGTTGAGAATTCGCGTGCAATTGAACTGTAACCAACGGCAAAAGACCCTTCCTCTAACGCATGTGAACCATTACCTGCTGCAAAACTTGATAGCCCTTTCGCTTTTGTGCCATTCCCAACAGCAAATGAAAAATCACCGATACTATCTTTGTTCCAATTATTTCCTACAACAAAACCTGCACGGAAAGCTGCTTTATCAGGATACCACATCATTCTTATACCGGTTCCGCTTGCTGGAGGATTACCCTGAATCAGAGGCAGAAGTGTAGCACCTGAAAATAATACACTACTGTCTTTTACATGCAGCATGGCCAATGGATTATTGGTGTTGATGCCAACTTTTCCTATTTGGGTGTTTGCAATACAATACCCAAACATCAACGCGAAGAGAAACAAAATTTTTTTCATAATGCAATTTTAAATTGATATTGATTGATGATTTATTATCCTAAAACTTTATCTCCTTTACTGCTTCACCAATTTTTGGACGGTTAGTTTCTAAATTGCATTCACACAATCGTCATTAGCAACTTGAGACGATGCATTACTAAACGATAGGAATCCAATAAGGAAGAATATAAAATATTTCATAACTAATTTCTTTGAAGTCAAAATTCAGGTAAGTAAGGATGAGTTTCTATACCTTATATGGTTCAATTATCTAGCTAAAAAAATACCTGAAGGCAGGTAGATCGAAACCCTTTAGAAGAACTAAATTGTCGACGATATTCCTGTGACAATCTTTTATACAACATTTAATGAAAAGAAAATATCGAATCTTCTCGTTACAAGTAGTTTTCTGCTTGCTCATTGCTTGCAAATCGATTGCCTGGCAGGCACCTGTAAACAAAATTGATAGTATTAAAAATGTTATTGGCGGAGATAAGATTGATAATAGCAATCTGGTGAACTACCGTAAAGTGGGTTCCTATTATGCCGCCCAGGGGAAAATGGATTCGTCGGAATTTTTTTATAAAGCAGGATTACAGAAAAGTAAACAGCTAAAAAATATCAACTGGACCGCAAAATTTACTTTATGGGTGGGAGGAATATATATTGTACAAACACGCTACGACAGTGCCGTATTTTATTTAAACTCATCGCTACCTATCATTCAACAATTGAAAAGTGATTCGTTACTTGCACAGTATTATCAGAATTATGGAAGTTTATTTCTCTATCAAAATAATTATGACGATGCTATTGACTATACGTTGAAAGCGGTTGAAATTTTAGAAAGGATGGGAAACAAAAGGCCGCCCGGTCTTCTGATGCCAGCTTATAGTAATTTATCGGCTGTTTTCAATAGCTCAAAGCAACATCAAAAATCACTTGAGTATGACAAGAAAGCAATCAGTATAAAATCTGACTTATTGGATTCAGGCACGTATGCAGCGCTTTATTTCAATTGTGCAGTTACTTACCAGTTATTGCATGACAGTATAAATCTTAAAAAGTATTTAGATACAGCAAAAATTTTCGATGATCAATATCCAAATCCTCAAAATACTTTAAATATCAGGGGCGGTTTTGGATCCTATTATGAAGCCATGCATAAGTACGATTCAGCCTTACATTATTACGAGCAGGCTATAAGAATTGGAAAAGAATCTGACCTGCGCTATTTTTTACCTGAAAATGAAATTAATGCTGCGAATATACTTTTCAGGTTTAACAGGTTGGCAGAAGCAAAAATATTATTAGAAGATGCCGTGGCCATCGGTAAAGAATTTCAGGATTATAAAATGATATCGGAAGGATATAGTTCCTTAAAAAAAATTGCTCTTAAAAAAGGCGAATTCAAAGAAGCAGTTTCTCATGAGGAATATTCCCGGTTATACGCGGATAGCTTAACGAACAGCGAAACACAAAACACTATACTAACTCTTGAAACAAAATATGAAAACCAGAAAAAAGAAAAAGAAATTACCAGTTTAAAGATATCTCAAAGTGAAAAAGAGCTCTTGATTGTAAAACGAAACAGGTTAATGATTGCCGGTAGTATTTCTGCTATCTCCCTCATCTCAATACTTGGTTTATTATATCGAAGCAGCAAGCAAAAACAAGTAATTTCTGAAAAAGAGAAAATTCTTCAGCAACAACAAATTGGTTTCCTCGAAAAACAGCAGCAAGTGGTTAGTATGCAAAGTATGATTAACGGACAGGAAACAGAACGTACCCGTATTGCAAAAGATTTGCATGATGGATTAGGTGGATTATTCTCCACGGTAAAAATGTATTTCAGTTCACTTCAACATGAAATTAAGGACCTGGATAAAAATGAATTATTTCAAAAAAGCATAAATCTTGTAACCGACGCTTCCAATGAAGTTCGTCGTATTGCTCATAATATGATGCCCGAAGCATTACTCAAACTCGGTCTTACTAACGCTGTTAAAGATTTATGTGATAGTATCAGTGCTGGCAAATTATTAAAAGTTACGTTAGAAGTTCATGGAATGAATAAACGACTGTCTGCTTCAACAGAAATAATGTTGTACCGTATCCTGCAAGAGTTATTGAATAATATTATGAAACATGCCCAGGCTACAGAAGTAATTATTCAGTTTGTAAAAGATAATAGCCGGCTCAGCATTGTAGTGGAAGATAATGGGCGCGGGTTTAGTGCCGGTGATGCTGAAAATGGAACGCATACTGGTATTGATACTATACAAAGCCGTGTTAATTACCTGAATGGAAAGCTAACAATCGATTCTCAAAAAAATATGGGCACCACGGTGATGATGGATTTTTTAATAGATGAATAATATCCTCTTCATTATTAAAAAATTTACAATTTTATATTTCATATCAGTAATTTCCAGTTGTTATTATTTATTTACCAGTTTTACGACCTGCAAAGAATATATAAGATATGCCCATGTATGCCCCGGTACTCTTAGTTTCTGGCGTTGATTGAACAGAAAGGTTGGAAAGGCCAATATTATATCGCATCCCAAAACCAAGCCCCATTTTCATTCGATATAACAGCCCTAGTCCAAGCGAAAGGTTTGTACTTTTAAAACCACTCTTTATATCGGTGGGAGTTTGATCGCCAATTTTATTTTTTGCACCTAATAAAAACCCAAGTTCCGGACCCGCTTCAAACGTAAAACCAGATTTCGTATTGAATTGAATCATTACCGGGATATTGACATAATCCAATAGGTTTCTTATCTTAACATCGTTTTCTTCATATCCATTACCCTGTTTGGAATATAATAATTCAGGTTGCACCGAAAAGTTATCTGAGAACCGAATTTGCACCAATCCGCCGAAATGGTATAAATAAATAAAACTTTTATCTTCGCCGGTTAACGCAAAATTGCTGGCACCACCTTTAAGGCCAACACCCAATTGGGCCATTGTTGGTAATGACAAGGCTGCGAGTACTGTAAGTAATAAGATTTTTTTCATGATGATTAATTTTAGAAATGATAGGAAGTTATTTTTTTATACCACGTCAGCAAATACATTAATAGTCGTTGTTAAATTTGACTATATGATGTTTGTACTCTAATAGTAGAGAAACAACAAGCATCAACTAAGAACGGATTAATTGCTTATTGCTTGAAAATTTTTTTAACCTTTTTTTCACTACCAACAATATAAGTGAGAAAATATACCCCTTTTACAAAGCGTTTCATTGGCACTGTTTGCGATTGTACATTTAATTCCCGTCGAAGCAATTGTTTACCACTCGCATCAAATAAATAGATAAGGGTTCCGGGCACGGCACCAATAATAATTAACTCATCTGCCACCGGGTTGGGGTAAATAGAAAACACTGGCCTTTCCGGAATTTGAATTTTCAATATGCCGCTAAAGGCAAAAGAACCATCGATATCGATTTGCTTTAACCGATAATAAATATGTTGAAAACCAGGCGATCCATCTGTAAATAAATAATCGTTTAACCCATAGCGGTTAATGGCTGCAATAGTACCGATAGTTAAAAATTCTTTTCCATCGCTGCTTCGTTGTATTTCAAAACTTGAAGTATTTATTTCATTTTCAGTTTTCCAATTCAGAAGTACTGCATTGTTTTTTTTATTACCTGTAAACGACAAAAACTTCAAGGGCAACGATCCACCCACTCTTGCTAAAATATATTCTGTGCTTTGCCCTGTAAGGGTAATCGTATTCGCTGCCTCATCAGGAATTGCAGTAGTAGATGACCATCCGTTTACTGCATTATTTATTCTTTTATAAAGCCGTAATTCATTTTCTGAAACAGGAGTTACAAATGGATTGCCGTTATAATTATAGGTGGCGGTATATTGCGGGCTTGAACCTTCCACTTGAAACACTCCAAAATATTTATCACTATTCCCAAGCGTTATCAAGCCATTTAAAGAGTTAGGCTGTTCGTCCACCCGGAAAACATGAATTCCTGAAGAATTGCCACTACTAGCTGTAACCGTAAAATTTTCACCACTGGCATGGCTGATGTTTGCAGTTTTTTCTGCATTTACATAATCATGTGCCGATGCATTACCAATGGAAGCACCGCTGGTTACCCTTGCCAGAGTATTAGTAAATGTTCCGTTGTTAGCAGTATTTGAACCATCAAAAGCTACTGTGCCGCTTGCTTCATCTAAATTATAATAAGAAACTAAATTGCCAAACAACACATCGGTTGCTGTAATCTTTCGGCACATCCTGTCCCGTATCTGTGCTGGCGACAAAGCAATATTCCATACCCTTACCTCATCAATACCTGCCGAAACAGAACCACTTTCATTATCATCGACATAAGCACCTATAGTGTAAAAAGTTGGGTTTGTAGCTACCCAATCAATATTTCCGGTACTGGCGAATGTAGATTTTAAAATGCCATTTATATACAATTGAATATTTGCCCCATCATAAGTACCAGCAACATGCGCCCAGGTATTTAGTGGAATTTCAGTAAATGTATGTGGCACATTAAAAGTATTATTAACTGTTTTTAAATTAAACTCAATATTTTGCGACGCATTATTTCTTGTTACTAAGTAAAAACCAGCTTCGTCGGCACCATTATCCTGTGTATTGCAAACGATACCACCATATTCATTGTTGGCGATTACTTTAACCCAACTCTCTACGGTAATAGTAGTTGTGGGCCTTATGGCCGGATTGGTATTACCCAGTACAATTTTATAGTTTTGAAATATTGTTCCTTGAAAGCTGTTTCCTGCCCCGGGTGCAGTGCTTTGGGCTGTTGAAATGAATGTTATGCTGCATAAAAGCACTGGCAGTAAGTAATAATTTCTCATACACTAATTATTTAGATTGAAAAATTACTGATGTATTGTATACTAAAAAGTATAATTGAGCTGCTATGGCAGTATATTGAGCCGTTGGGAGATTTGTTTAGGCGGTATTTATTCTGCCAATATAAAAAGTGTTACGATGGTGCCAGCCGGTTGCCCGTTAGTATCCATCCTGTCTTCAATACTTACCAGTGGTACAGGTTGCCCTTCTTTTTGTAAAAGTTCAATTCTTTTTTTTGAAATAGACATGCCATAACTTTTATGCTGGGGGCTTTTTTCTTTTTTTAGTTCCGTAGCTTTTCGTATACCCACGCCATTATCAATAATGGAACATTTGATAAACTCATGTTGTTTTTCAAATGTAATAATAACATAACCTCGTTTATCGCCTGGTAGATTCATTAATCCATGCCAAATCGCATTTTCCACATAGGGTTGTATCAACATACCCGGTATTTCAAAAAAATCTGCCTGCATATTGGGCGATGTTGTTATGCTGTAATCAAATTTATTTTCTAACCGTTGTTGTTCTAATTGCAAATATTTTTCAAGCATGTTTATTTCTTCATCCAAAGGAACTCTTGCCTTTGCAGAGCTATCCAATACACCCCTCATTAGTTCCGAAAAGTTTTGCAAAAAAAGCATCGCTTTATATTTCTCATTTTTTAAAATAAATTTTTGAATGGAATTCATGCAATTAAAAATAAAATGTGGATTCATTTGGGCATTTAATGCTGTTAACTGTACTTCAGCCATTTGCCGATCAAAGTCAGCTTTTTCCTTAACGCTTTTATGAATTTGAAAACCTACCGCCGAGGAAAAAAAAAGTATATCTGTAAAAAAGCCAATTACTGTATAAGCAACCGCAGTAATAATAAAACCATCGGGAGAAACTATATGAACAATTGTGGAGAGCCCCCCAAAAAAAATAATACTGATTGCGCCAGCACCGATGAATTTATGATACGTATCGTTTCTTCTTTTTACAACTTTTATTAAAAATATCAATCCGGCTATTAACAAGAAAGAACGGATTAAGAGGATTAATATAAATGTTATTGTTTGTGTTTTAGGCGATTGGATAAACACCAACAGAATGGGGTTAACGAGAATATAAATCGCAATAATATAGGATGAACTTTTGAGAAATTTATGGACCAACCGTTCATTTTCCTTAGTTACCGAAAGGGCAACCGACATAAACCGAATATAGAAAGCAAACGTGATCATCTGCAAAATTTCATCCAAATCGATCTTCTCAAAAGGTGGATGGTGACGGTCAGGATACATACTTCTTTGCAACATATAGATAACAGTACTAAATAGATAGGCACTGTAAGTAGCCAATAATTTAGTGCGCAACTGCCGATATAACAATAAATGATATACCAGCGCCATCAATACAGCGCCGGTAACAGCAATAATTATTATATGACTAATATCCAGAATAATATTTATTAGTTTAATGGAATAGAAGCTATATAAACTTCTAAAAAAAGATAAATTGCAAAATGAAAAATGTTTATGATTAAAAAAACTTATTTAATTTTTCTATTCGCAATTTTTATTGATATGAATTCTTTATAAAGGCAAGAACGAGCGTTAAATAAAATTTAGTAGCTAAAAAGGGTAAACCTTTAGAGAAGTTTAAAAGATATATCGCTAATACTAATTTCAAAAACTTTATTGACACTGTTGTCAATAGATTGTGCTGTGGTTATTGCTGATCTTACAAAACGAAATTCAACTATTGCTTTTTTCATAGTTGCATCCATCAATTCTATTGTCAAATCCAACTTGTTTTCTTCAAGGCCTGAATTGTTCTGGAGAAATTGTTCGTACCATTTGTTTACATCAGAACCACCAACTTCAACTAACATCGTAGTTGGCAGGATCGTTGAATTAGTTCTGTAATTTCCCGGGGGGCTTACCCCAATTACTTTTATGCCACTGGCTTTTTTAACAAACTGACAGGGCAAACCGCCAAAGAATAACCGAAAATTAGAGGCTTGAACCATTTTTGATTTTGCTCCGATACTGAATGAAATCTTTCCATTTGGTGCGTTGTTTATTGTAATATTAGCAGAAGTGGTTTCTATTTTTACCCTGATTTTCGCAATTACTGTTGCTGAAACATCAAAATCCGGGAGCTGTAATTCAGCTATTTTAGTATTCCGGTATTGCTTATTTTCCAGCATATCCAGATTTGAACTTGTACGACTTAAATCAACAGTAACATTTTTATTGATTTTTAAAGCTGTAATCAATTCGGAAATCAGGGTACCGGCCGGTTCACGATTAATATAAACATCAAACCATGCCTGGGAATGTATAATGCCTCCCGCACCAACAGAGTCGAAAAATTCTATATTATTTATAAATACCGATTGGCCATTATTTAAACTAACATACCATTTGTACTCGTCATACCTCGTCTTCTGGGCCAAAGCGTTTTCTGGAACCAGTGAAAATAATAGTATGGCGGTTAACAAAACATTCATTATAGCTTTCATTTCTAAAATTTAATTTATTACTAATTTTATTGCCTAAATTCAAAACTTACATTAACCCTGATTGTTGAGTTCCCTTCCGTTACATCAAAGTTTCTGGTAAGTTTTTTATCAGGGCTATTAAGAATTTCGGACAAGTTTATATTTCTATTGATCGGACTGTATTGTACATATCCATTTTCTTTTGCCTCATTACTTGCCCCGCCCCATTCAATTCCGGCCTCGATTTTATCCTTTATATTTATTTTAAGTTGTAAAACTTCGTTATCAAAATCAGCCAATGCGGGATTAATGTTAAATGTTATTTCAGCATTAAGCATTGGTAAAATACTTAAAGCACCACTCGAAGTTCGAGACAAAGCACTTTCTATGGTTTTATTAAAGAAATAATTATCATTAATCAGCGAACTAGCCTGACCCTCTAACCGAATATTTCCATAAAGTTCTTCGGTACCATCTGCTTCACCGGCCAATAAAAGACTTCCGCTAACTTTTACCACCAGTTTGCTGGCCTTATAACAACGAGTATCGGTGTAGGATGCGTAGGCTGCTGTTTTAACAGGAGCATTATCAGAGGCATAACTTAGGGTATAAAAAACAGGCATTGCATTTACGCCTGCCACTGTATTGTTCCCTTTGGCAAGTTCTGTTCTTAATTGATTAATACTTGTTACTGTATTTACAGAAGAAGCTCCGGTACCACCATAAACCATCACTGAAACAGCTCCTATACTTAGTGCATGTTGCGCCTCCACGGAGATATTGGTATTAGAATTGACCACATCACCCGCACTTAAAAGACTTTCAGCTACAGCCTTTGCCTCTAAGCGGGTTCTAAGATTTGAAACAATGATAAAGGCAACACTTCCATACATTACATCCGTTACACATACCGCATCTGAAGGAATATTACCGTCAATGGTGGATTGAGGACCGCCCGTTCCACCAACAGAAATTGTATAGTTCACATTACGTATATAGGCAACCGCTGTATTAAATTCAGTACTTAATGAAACCCCGGCCTGTACCGCACCACCAACCATAGATGATATGCCGAGGATAGATTCCAGGTCAACACTTGTTGATGATTCAATGTTCATCGATAAATCATCGCTCGATTTAAATTCAATCGATGTAGAATAATGATCAGTATTTGCTGAAGAACTACCAACACGCGATAATAATTGGCTGATGGACTCATTTACAGTATTCTTATCACCAAAATTCTGGACATCCTGAATTACTGAGTTAGCACTAACTACGTTTATTCCAATTGTACCTGGTTTTCTGGGTAAATTATAAGGTGCAAAAACTCCCTTAACAATATCGATGTCTTTAAAAAGCGCACCAGGATAAATTTTAGTGTTCTCAACAGCCTGAGAATTTGGAATCATTAATAAGCCTGATTGAAATTGTTTAGCAATGTTAATTGGTGTGGAATGGCATATTAATTCATTATTGTTAGTAGCCCTATTTGTAGTTGTACCAGTAGAAGACGGAGGAAGTGTAATATTCTCTTTGGATATATAATAGGTAATGCCATTGGAAGAAGTAGCTTGTTTAGTAGTAGTAAGTAGCCGTTTCTGCAAAACAAACCTGTCGGTAACATTGGATAGTAATACATATTTGTCGAAAACGCTAGCGTTTTTATAGGTACCCGAAATAATATCTGCTTTTTTTAATACATTGAAATTAACTTTAGATAATTCAACCTTTAATTTTATTTGTGCATGTACCCCAAAAGAAATAAATACAAACACTAACACTAAACGAATTAATTTTTCCATAATTACTATTTTATACTTGTGATTACCGCATCATACAACTGATATTAGCAACAGGTATTACTGAGGTTGTTTTAAAATTTTTATCCATAATCACCCGCAAACCATAATTAAGTACCAGGTTACGGCCAATGCGCCAGTCGCCACCAACACTTATATTATAAGGATCTACCGTATCCCATTTTACAGTGCTAGTAATAATTGATTTACCGGCGGGCGTTTTAAAGGCTTCGTTCAATGCTTCAAGAGGCGTTTTAAAAGTTTTAGATTCTTTAGCAAATTCAACGAAGAAATTATATACCGGCCCACCATACCTGATATTAAAACCAAAACTAAAAAGTGTATTATCGGCAATAGCGCGTTCCTGGGTTTCATCTCCCGTAGTATTATTTTTTATAAGAAAGGTTATTTCTTCTTCGTAAAAAGTTCCGCGCAATAAACCAGTGAGCATTGCCCGCTTACCAAGTTTAATGCCGTAGTTAAGCCAACCCGATCTGCCTGTATTTCGGTTTAGTTTTAATTTTTTAAAGGAACCGGCACTATCTGTTTCATACGTATTGATCTGTCCAAAAGCAATATCAATAAATGAAGCGTTCCAGTTTTCAGCTATAACATCTTTTGATTTTTCAACGATGGCTTCTTTTCTTCTATTATAAAATGAGTTTATTTTTCCATCATTTTCAACCAACGCATCTTTGAATTTTTTTATATCATCTGATCGTATTACACTATCTAATATTTTTAACAGATTTTTTTCATTCGCCCTCAGCAATACCAACTCCTCCTCAAATTGTTTTAAAAGATCATCATACAATCCTTTTACCAGCAGGGGATCTTTTTGTTTATACAAATTCAGTTTTACTGCTGCACCAAGCCTACGATCATTTGTTTCATTGGTTATGGTGCCGATCGATATATCTGTCGAAGCCAGCATCCTGCTTACATAACTTGCCCGTTGATATTTCGCTAAACTTTTTTTGTTGTAAAATAGCTCCCAAATTGGTTGACCTTGTATGGCTATATTTGGATTCAATCGCCAGTTGCGAAAACTCCAATCTACTTTAAAGTCTTTTAGATCGCCACTTTTTACTACACGGCTTGGAGCTGCACCCATTAGATCAAATAAAGGAGATGGAGGTATAGAAAATTCTTTAGGTGTTAACTTGTCTATTGATTTCTCATCATTCTTCGTATCCTGTCCATGTACTACTGCAATAGTCCATGAAAAAAACAACAACAAAACAAATTTTCTTTTCATGATCACTTATTAAAAAATAAAAGTATAAATGAATAAAGAAAAAAAAATGGCCAATGAGCCGCTTCGGCAGTATATTGAGCCAACAGGAGTTTTGTTGAGGGAGTATTTATTCAGCCAGAATAAAAATGTTTATCAAAGTTTCAGACGGTTTTCTGTAAGCATCGATTAGATCACTCATAATAACTTTTGAGATGGGGTTGTCTTACTTTTGAAGCAACTCTATTCATTTTTTAAAAAGTATCCGCTATTCTAATTACCAGGCAAACAGGTATTCATACAACTATTAAAAAAGCGCAAATAAAATAGTTGCCGTATAAACTACTCATTCAAATCAAGATTCAATGTTACTCGGATTATAATTGCGTTAATCGCTGAAGCAAATCATCTCTTCGCGTACGGGCAACATCTAAACTGATATTATTCGGTAATTCAACCGTTACTCCATCGGCCTTGCTTATCCGAATAATATGGTTCATATTAATGATATAGGAATGATGAATGCGAAAAAAATTAGATTGGTAGAGGATGGTCTCGAACTCTTTCAACGTTTTGGAAGCCATAATTTTTTTGCCATCCGCAAGGCAAATTTTTGTATAGTTGCTTTCAGCTATACAGCACAATACTTCATTAAACTTAATTACTTTAATTTCTTCGGTGGTGTTCACCAAAAATCTACTTGCTTCTTTGGTTGAACTTAACTGCTCTTCTAACACATTTGCCTGCAGACTACGCTGCATCGGGTTACTTTTGGTTCTCGCTTTTTGCACCGCTTCATTCAATTTTACAGAAGAAACAGGCTTCATTAAATAGGCGAGCGCACTGCATTCAATAGCTTTTATAGCATAATGACCATAAGCAGTACAAAATATAATTTCAGGTAATGGTGATTGGAGATTCTTGACTAATTCAAAGCCATTTCCGCCGGGCATTTCAATATCTAAGAAAAGGATATCCGGTTTATTCTTGTCCACAATTATTAACCCTTCTTTGATGTTGGAAGCGGTTGCTACCACATTTATATCACCATGACTTTCATTCAGCATTAGTTCCAGCACTTCACGGCTATTGGCTTCATCATCAATAATACAGGCTTTAAGCATACTATAATTTTTAATTACATACTATAAATAAAGTAACCCTGGTACCAGCAGCACGGCCATCTTTGTCTTTTAAATCTTCAATAACAATCTCGGGTACAATCTGCTTTTCTATTTTTAATAACTCCAATCTTTTTTGCGAAATAGCCATACCGTAGCTTTTATGGTAAGGGCTTTTTTCTTTTTCAATTTCAGCGGCATGTTTACGACCTATACCGTTATCTTCGACAATACATTTTATAAATTGATTTTCTCTGTTGAAAGATAGAGATAATAACCCTTTTCGGTTATGCATGCCTTCCTGTGTATCGGGAAGATTCATCAGTCCATGCCAGATGGCATTTTCTACATAGGGTTGAATAAGCATTCCCGGTATTTCAAAAAAATCGGTTTGCAAACCGGCATCTGACTCTATCTTATAATCAAATTTATTATCCAACCGCTGTTGTTCCAGCAAAATGTATTTTTCCAGCATTTGAATCTCATCATATAAAACAACTTTTTCTTTAGTTGAATTATCCAATACATTTCTCATTAGCTCCGAAAAATTCTGAAGAAATATCAGTGCTTTATGTTTTTCATTTTTAAGGATGTATTTCTGAATGGAATTCATGCAATTAAATATAAAATGCGGATTCATTTGTGCACTTAGGGCAGTTAGTTGCACTTCGGCTAATTGTTTATTAAAGTTGGAGGTTAATTTCTCTTCTTTTTCATTTTGAAGTTTTAAAGTAAAGTCTTCCTGCTGAAAATGCAATTGCTGTTCCAATCTTTGTCTTTTACGGCTGTTACGTAAAAAAATAAAGGCTCCAAGCGAAAGCAAAATCAACCCTGTCGTTAACCCTAAAATTAACCGACGCTGATTTTGGGCAATGGAAGCTTTTAATTTATTATCTTTTTCCAATAAAATGATGGAGTTTCCTTTTTTTTCTGTTTCATACTTGATCAGCAATTCTTCATAGTGGTCATTTTCTCTTTCCCTGGTTGTACTGTCTATTGACAAACCGTGCAGACTAATATATTCTTCTGCTTCGGTTTTATTCCCTAATTGTATATTACATCGGGCAAGTAACTCATAAGCCTGTGTAGTATTGCTGCGGTTTGATATGGCTGTTATACCTAATGATTCTTTGAGGAAGGGTATGGCTTTATTGGGCTTTCCCATATTTAAGAGCAGTTTGCCTGATTCTAACAACCCAATTTGAAGGAAGATATTTTGCTTAAAAGCCCTGCTAAGATTAACCATCTGTTGTGCCAGTGGATAAGCTTCTTCCCATTTTTTTTCATTTATCAAATCATTTGTTTTATTTAGAAGTATAATTATATCAATCAGCGTATCCTTAATTAATTTATTCAGTTCAACTGATTTGTTAAGATGGTGATTCTGTGAAGTTCTATCGCCCATCAATCTATAAATATCACTAATCGTTAAATTAGCATGGGCCGCCATACTTGTTTTTCCATTTCGCTCGAACCAGGCAGCGGCAGGAAGCGACCAATTAAGTGATGCTGCTAAATTATTTCCTAAACGGCTCTCCTCCCCAATGCGCAATGAACAGTAAGAAATATAAAATGAGTCCTTAAGCATTTCGTATTTTTCTAAAGCCTGTTTATAATAAAACACGGTAGAATCCCCGGAGCCTCTTTTGTAATAATAATCCCCAATTCGTTTATAGGTTAGAGCCAATGCAATAACATTAGTACCTGATTTTAGCAAGAACGCTTTTGATCTATACTCATTAAGCGTTTGGGTATCTTTAATAATCTGTTCCATCCCTTCTTCTTGCGCAAAGGAATAGAGGGAGATAAAGCAAATAACCACCAGTATCGGAAATTTCTTTTTCAATACTATCAAAATTGACAATTTAAAACGCCGCATTTTAGGAATAAAATACAACAATTATCCCGTTGTTGAGTAAACAGATTTAGCCATTGAGCCATTGGTAGAACTATTGAGTAATGTAAGCGAGAAAAGGTATGATTTTAGAGTTATATGAATGCAAACGGTTGATGGTGCCATTGAGCGAAAAATGCCGGTAAGATGGTGAGATATCAGGAATGACCCTCTGCTATTTCTTTATTCTTAAATACCCTTTGATAAACCTATCTGTTACCGGCTAAAAATTATTGCATTAAACTTTATGCTCAGTTTAATACTGATTCCTTTATGGCATTGGGCTTAAAAATATTTCAACCCCATAAAATTATTTTATTTGTTCATTAATTTTTTTAAAGATACTTTTCTTCACTCCCTCCCAGGTTTTATTTAGCAGGCAAACTGGTGTATCGCTTTCTTCGGCATCGATATAATAAGTAATCATTTGTGCCACCCCTATCGCGAGCATCGGCAAATACTTCTGCCTGTAAAAAGACGTAATTTCTGTGATAGTATATGCATCAAGAAGTCTGTCAATATCCCAAAAATCCTTTTTTGTTGCCCTCCTTGAAATCGCATTAACTTTAGAAGCCGCAATATCTTTCATGCTCCAAATCCTTACACCATCATATACTTCAATAGAGCCTATTAATTCCTGCTGGTGCCTGCAAATATCCACTTTAACACCGTCTATCAGGCAAAAAATACCCAACTTATTCTGTAAACCGGATTTTATTTCAAGCCTCCCGGAAAAAGAATCGTTTAAAGAATTTATTATTACTTCGTTGTCAAAAGATGAGTTAGAAAATAAATCAATATCATCTGAAATCCTGTGCCCGAAGTATAATGCTAATGCGGTGCCTCCAACAAGTTGGAAACTTTTTAATGCTTCTAGCTGCATTAATTCCTTTAATAAAGAGTATGTATTGGGTTTGACTGTTTCAGTATGTAGCATCTGAATTTTTCTTTTGGAATATCAAATATACCAGCACAGAAATTTATAGTTTCATCAAAAAGATACCTCGCTGAAGTTAGTGCATCGATCACTTTTTCATCGCCATAAAATCGCCTGACTTGCCTTATATCTTCTAAATCGCCTCTGTCAAAAACTCTTTCAATAACAGATTGCGAGGATTTCACGTAATCAATTTTACTAAAATCAGTATCCCAGAATAGTTGTTTATTTAATTCAGGTTTTTGCATAACTAACGTTACAATAGTTAATTCTGTATTTCTTTTTCTGACATCAGATACGCTTTTATAAAGCCATCCAGTTCTCCATCCATAACTGGTTGCACATTTCCTACTTCGAAGTCGGTACGATGATCTTTAATCATTTTATAAGGATGAAAAACATAACTGCGGATTTGAGAACCCCATTCTATTTTCTTTTTCTTGGCATTGGTAGCATCTCTTAATTCGTTGCGTTTGCGTAACTCTTCCTGGTATAAACGACTGCGAAGCATTTGCATGGCTAATTCCCGGTTGCCCAACTGGCTTCTATCCTGCTGGCATACTACAACTATACCCGAAGGAATATGCGTAAGTTGCACTTTTGTTTCTACTTTGTTTACATTTTGTCCACCAGCGCCCCCACTTCGGGATGTTTCCATTTTTACATCGGCTGGTTTTATATCAATATGAATGGTATCATCCACTAACGGATATACGTATACTGAAGCAAAAGAAGTATGCCTTCGGGCATTACTATCAAAGGGGGATATACGAACCAACCGGTGAACACCACTTTCCGCTTTTAAAAAGCCATAAGCAAAAGCGCCATCAAATTGAAACGTGCAGGTTTTAATACCTGCGCCATCTCCATCCTGCCAATCCATCTCCGTTACTTTCCATCCCTGCTTTTCCCCATACATACGATACATACGTGCGAGTATTTGTGCCCAATCCTGGCTCTCAGTACCACCTGCTCCACTATTAATTTGAAGTACAGCAGTCAATTCATCTTCGGGTTCATTGAGCGTGCTTTTAAATTCAGCTTCATCAATTTTTTCGAGCGCTTTTTGGTAAGCCTCTTTCGTTTCTTCTTCGGAAGCATCGCCCGCTTTCCAAAATTCAAATAGCACAGCAAAATCTTCTATTGCTGAAGAAGTATCATCATACAACTTCACCCAAAATTCATTCAGCTTTATATTCTTGAGAATTTCTGTAGCGCGCTTATTATCATCCCAGAAGCCCGGGCTTAACGATAATTGCTTGTTTTCAGTTATTTTATATTGGCGGTTATCGACGTCAAAGAAACCTCCTCAGAACCAGCAAACGGTCCCTCATATCCTGTAATTTTTCCAGTGTCATAACTGCGAAGATAAGGTGAATGATTGAGAAAAGTGAATAGGGAGAAGACAGGAGTCAGGAGTCAGGAGTCAGAAGTCAGAAGATAGAAGATAGAAGAGAGAAGATAGAAGTCAGGAGTCAGGAGACAGAAGATAGAAGATAGAAAATAGAAGATAGAAGTCAGAAGATAGAAGTTAGGAGATAGAAGTTAGGAGATAGAAGTTAGGAGACAGAAGTCAGAAGATAGAAGTTAGGAGATAGAAGATAATTGGGGCAGGTTGGGGCGATCTTATACTGATTCATAAATTCTCCATACATAGAACAAAAACACTTGTTTTTTGTAATAGTGTCACACATGGTACAAGCCTATAATTTTTTAGCCAGTTGGCAATTATTTCCTGAAAAAGGAATTTATGAACAGGGTGCCCGGCCCAAAAGTGGGTTTTATAAAATTGAAGCATCTGATAGTAAAAAAATATCAATTCAGCACAATTGGGTTAGCCTCGAAAATCAGGCCTTTCATTCAGCGTACACTATTGAAGCAACCGGAACATTGAATCCATTTGAAGATATTCCGTTTGCCGATCATTCACAAGTACTTTTTACAGATAGTATTCGTTTCGAAATTTGCTTTTATCAACTTAGGCATTTGTGCCTGCAGGTTATTCATGAAATAATGCCCAATGGATACTTGAAAATTACACAACAGGGATTGCGCAGCGATAAAACAAGTTTTACAACTGTTGAAATTTATCACAAGCAATTCAGTGTGCTTCCGTATGCTGCTTCTGTTTCAGGTGCAGTTATAAGACCTACCGAAGAAGGTGTAATAAAGCACAAGGCATTAACTGCTATGGAAGAACAAACGAATATGCAGTTTGAGCAAATTCGAAAACAAATTGAATTGTTAGCGTTGCAGGCACAGGAAATACAAAAACGTAAAGAGCTTTCGATGATTATTTATGAAGCAAAGATGAGTTTTGTACCGGTAATAGGTCAGTTGTATTATTTATATGAAAAGAACGATACTATTCATTTTCTTTCGTTGGTAAGCCCGAAAGAATGGGGCGGTGGCTCCGGGCCCTTTAAACGATTTATTGCTGCCGTAAAATTATTAGCCGATCATACATGGATGGAGGTGGGATGAAGGCTGGCGCAGGATGGAAAATAAAGGGGAGATAGATTGTGATTAAATACACGAATGCCAATACAACCAGTAAAAAGAGAACTAATTTATGTATTAATACACTCATTATGTTTTTAGAGGAAATTACAAATCACTAAACTCAAATAAAAACGAAATGATAGCCAAATCCGACTATTCTCTTTATATAAAAAGGTGAGCCGTCGTTACTCTTGTTTATTTTCTTATATTTAAATATGAGGCACATATCAAGCTCAATAGTATTATCTATTTTATTCGCTGCCTGTGCAACCTCTAATAAGTACAACTATTACTTTCATTTGGCTAATGTGGGACGGTCCGATTTTCTTGAGTATACTAATGATACATTTTTTATAAAGTTCAAAATAAACGAGGCGTCCATACAATTAGATATTGTAAATAAGTTGAATGATACAGTTTTTATTGACTGGAAAAAGGTCAAGTATATATATCTAAATGATACGAGTAGGACCAAATTTGAAAATTACACTACAGGAATCACAGATAGATTACACACAAAAACTATAATTGATCCTTCGAAAAGTTTAATTGGACTTTTGCATATTCAGGAAAATAAAATAATAATTGGGGATGATCACGGTCGAAGAAAACTTAGAAAAAAGGCTCTAAAAATGAATGGCCAATCTCTCTACATTTACTTTCCCTACTCAATAAAAGAAAATTCTTATGAGATTCTCTTTAAATTTAATATTAAAGTGTATCCCAATAAGACTTGAGTGAAAAAAATTCTATGGAAATAATAAATAATTACCCCGTATGTTTGGGTTAATCGTGCTTACCGTCGACCCACCCACCAATCAAATTACAATCCACCCGGCATCTTCTTTTCCTCTTTCAATTTTTTTAGCGATGGGTCCATTTGAATGGCCTTGTCACAAAGCTGTTCTCCTTTTTGTGTTTCTCCTTTTTTCTGAAAAGCCATGCCCATCATATATAAAGCAGTAGCATTTTTATTATCAATAACCAGTATCTGATCCCAGTATTCTATTGCCTGCGGATATTTTTTAATTTTATAATAGGCATCGCCAATACTAAATAATAATTCCTGATCCTGCGGTTTACGTTTTAATATTTCCTCCAGAATTCCAATTCCTTTTTCAAAATTGCCGGCGTTTAAATAGGCGCTGGCTAAATTCTCCATATAATCGTTCGACTTTGTATATCCTTTTTCTCCTGCTTTCTCCATCCAATACAAAGCTTTTTTATCGTCGGGTACTGCATACCAAACCAACCCGGCTTCATACATCCAGGTTGCATTGGTAGAATCTAGCGCCAATGCCTGGTCGAAACAACCGGCTGCTCTTTTATAATTGTGCAGATCCATAAAACTGCGACCGGCGATATAAGGTATCTGTGCATTGCTGGCATCTTCTTTAAATGCACGTTCGCAAAACCTTATTGCCTCTCCATAATTTTCTAATTCATAGTAGGAACGTGCGATCAGGAAATTAATACCGGTCCCAATTTTTTGTTGCTGCATTTTAGTAGAATAACGAATAGCATCTTCATACTTCCTGGTATTGAACGATAAATTAGCGAGATTCTCAATGACTATCGGGTTATTTGCATCGATACCTTCTGCTTTTTGATATTTATCAGCAGCATCTGCATACCGGCGCTGCTCCATTAAAGAAGATGCTAATTGAAGTAAATTCTCCAGGTTCTTAGGATCTAACTGAAAGGATTTAGTAAAGTTTTTCTCTGCTTCGCGGTAGCGGCGCGCATTTTTTTCGATCATTCCCTTATCATAAAAAAAAGTAGAACTATCTGAAGACTGGGACATCGTATCGGTAGCAACGAGGCCAGCGATGATCAATAAGATTAAGTTCTTCATGCTAATAATTTGGATACAGAATTGGGTGCAAAGGCTATACCAAAAAAGCTCATTTTTCTGCTATTTCAGCACTATTACTCCCAACGGAGGAAGGTGGATATTTATTTCATACTTATTTTCTTTTTTATCAACCAGCGTAGTTAATATGTTGGGATTAAACACCTCCCCTGTTCCCCAGTATTTTTTAGCATCACTGTTATAGATTTCTTTCCATTTATTTTTTCCGGATGCATATATTTTCCAATCGCGCCTTACTTCAGGAGTAAGATTCAAAATAACCAATAGATCTTCTTTGGGATCTTCGCCTTTGCGTCGGTACACGATTACATTTTCCTCGCGGTGATTCAGATCGATCCATTCAAATCCATTTACCGAAAATTGGTTCTCATAGAGGGCCGGCTCCTTGCGCAATAATTTATTAAGATCAGTTACACAGTTTTTCATTCCCTTATGGCCATCAAATTCAAGTAATTCCCACTGTAATTCGCTTTTATAATTCCATTCGTTGGTAGCTGCAAATTCATTTCCCATAAAAAGTAATTTACCACCCGGGTGCGTATACATATAAGTGTACAGTGCACGAAGATTTGCAAATTTCTGCCATTCATCGCCGGGCATTTTATAAAGCATGGGGCTTTTTCCATGAACTACTTCATCATGACTGAGGGGCAGCATAAAATTTTCATCGTAGTAATACATCATACTAAATGAAAATTTATTCTGTTGAAACTGCCGATGAATAGGATCCATTTTAAAATAATCCAGGGTATCGTGCATCCAACCCATCATCCATTTCATTCCAAAACCCAACCCATCCGAAAAAGTAGGTTTCGAAACACCGGGCCAGTCGGTTGCTTCTTCGGCTATCGTTTGTACATCGGGGAAATCGCGGAAGATCGTTTCGTTTAAATCTTTAATAAAGGCAATGGCCTCCAGGTTTCCATCTCCTCCAAATTCATTCGGTTCCCATTGACCGTGAGTACGGGAATAATTTAACTTCAGCATGGAGCTTACAGCATCCACCCGCATTCCATCAGCATGAAAAACATCGAACCAAAACCGTGCACTGCTGATTAAAAACGATTTTACTTCCCCTCGTTTATAATTAAAAATATAACTGTTCCAATCGGGATGAAACCCTTTGCGCATATCTGCATATTGATAAGTATGTGTTCCATCAAACATAAATAAACCATGCGCATCATAGGGAAAATGAGAAGGAACCCAATCCAGCACAACCCCTATTTCCTGCTTGTGGAATGCTTCTACCATTGCCATAAATTGTTGCGGATTACCAAAACGCGAAGTAGGTGCAAAATAACCTGTACCCTGGTAACCCCAGCTTCCATCGAACGGATGTTCCATCACCGGCATAAACTGCACATGCGTAAAACCCATTTCTTTTACGTAAGGGACTAATCTGTCTTTAATCTGATCGTAGGTGTTATAAACCTCTTCATTATTTTTATCTGGCCGCATCCAACTCGCTAAATGTACTTCGTATACACTCCAGGGTGCTTTTAAAGAATTGTGTGTACTACGTTTCTTCATCCAATCGTCATCATTCCATAAATACTCCAGGTTCCAGGTAATAGATGCCGTATCGGGGCGCATTTCCCAGAAATTAGCATAGGGATCTCCCTTATCTAATTTTATTCCTTTAAACCCATGGATATGGTATTTATATACTTCTCCTTTATTGAAGTGAGGAATAAACCCTTCCCAAATTCCCGAATTATCGAGGCGAACAAATAAGGGATGCGACTCTTTGTTCCAATCATTAAAATTACCTGAAACTGCAACAAACGTTGCGTTGGGGGCCCATACCGCAAAATAATATCCTCTTGTTGTCAGTACTTCAATTTCATGCGACCCAAACAAATTGTACAATTGGTAATGTGTACCATTTTGAAAGTTATTGATATCATCTTCGCTAAATAAAGAATAATTCCATACAGCCTGGGCGCTATCCACAAAATGTATGTCTTCATATTTTTTTTCCATAATCCTATTTAATTTACCCTTTATCACAATTTCCACTTACTTCCCTTTTGCCTGGCCGTTATTTGCAGAAGATTCATTTATGGATTAATTAGCATACTGCGTCATACTAACCTTTTAAAAGGAAGCGTTATTTGTATCTAAGCTCTTTAACGTAAAATTAAGGGTTCATTCATTCCCGCTACTCCTTTTTAATTGAAATTCGATTCCTGAAATAACCATGTAATTGCTGATTCAGGCATAACCATAATTTATCTCTTTATAACCATGCTTAAGCTAACTGCTACATTGTTATTTTTACTTTCATGCACACTTGCCTGTTTTAGCCAGCAAGCCACTGTAAAAGGTATTATTACCGATACTGCTGAAAAAAAGTCATTATCGAATTCCGTTATTGCACTACTGAAATCAGCCGATTCTACATTAGTTAAATTTACAAGAAGTAATAAAGATGGCACCTTCTCCATTTCTAATATTCCGGCAGGTAATTACCTTTTATTGGTAACCCATCCCACCTATGCTGATTTTTTTACACCCACTTCACTTAAAGATACGTCGATAGTTGATATGGCCACCGTTCCCATGATACTCAGAAGTCAATTATTGGAACAGGTAATCGTGAGGCAGCAATTAGGGGCTATTCGACTTAAAAAAGATACTACTGAATATATTGCCGATAGTTTTAAAGTAGCTGCCAATGCCAGTGTAGAAGATTTGCTGAAGCGATTACCAGGAATACAAGTTGATAAGGATGGAAAAATAAAAACACAGGGCGAAGAAGTGCGAAAAGTTTTGGTGGATGGAGAAGAATTTTTTGGAGATGATCCCACCATGGCCACTCAAAATATTCGTGCCGATGCCGTAGAGAAAGTACAGGTATTTGATAAGCAAAGTGACCAGGCCGCTTTTACGGGTATTGATGATGGAACCAGAACAAAAACGATTAACCTTAAATTAAAAGAAGATAAGAAGAACGGCTATTTTGGTAAGGTGACTTTAGGAGGTGGCTTAAAAGATAAATTTAATAACCAGGCAATGATTAATGCTTTTAAAAAGAAACGAAAATTTGCGGTGTATGGAATTATGTCGAATACCGGCCGAACCGGTTTAGGCTGGGGCGACCGAAGTACCTATGGAGGAGCAGAAAATAATATGGAATTTGATGAAGGCAGTGGAGGCATGATGATCTTTAATAGTGGAGATGATTTTGACGGCGGTGGTGGTTCTTTTTACGGAGAAGGATTACCTACCAGTTGGAGTGCCGGTACCCATTATTCGAATAAGTTTAATGGAGATAAAGACAAACTGAATCTAAATTATCAATTCAAAAAATTAAATACCATTGGTAGCGGTGCCACTACCACGCAATACTTATTGACAGACTCATCTTATTTTAGAAATGAACGGGGTAATAGTTTTAGTCAGCGGATACGCAATAATGTTAGTGGAAGTTATGAAATGCAACTCGACTCTTCTTCTACCTTAAAGATTACGGCAAACGGAAGTATCGGTAAAACAATTAATAATAACTTTTCTTATAATGAAACGTTGAGCGGATTTAAAGCACCTGTGAATACAAGTAACCGAAATACGAATAGCCGTGCAGACAATCAATCGCTTAATACTACTCTTTTGTGGAGGAAGAAATTCGCCAAAAAAGGGCGTACCATTTCTATTAATTTCGGACAGAATTATTCGAATAATGAGTCTGATGGGTTTTTATATTCTTCTAATCAAATTTTTTCTCCCCTGCTTATTAAAGATACGGTTGATCAGGAAAAAATTAATAATAGTAATAAATTGAGCTTTAATGGGAAGGCTTCTTATACTGAACCTCTTAGTAAATCGGTTACCCTTGAAGTTAATTACGGAATCAGTAATGGCAATAGTGAGTCGGAAAGAATAACCTATGATAAAAAGGATGGCAAGTATCAGACGTATATTGACACTTTATCGAGCCATTATAGTGTAAATGTGCTTACAAATTCAGGAGGGGCCACGCTAAGAATTAATAAGAAAACAATCAACTTTTCATTCGGCGGAACCGTATCCAATGCGGCTTTTCAGCAAAAAGATTTACAAAAAGACACGCTACTTTCCTATACTTACCTCAACTTCTTTCCCAGGGCCAATATTAACTGGAATATAAACCCGCAAAAGCGGTTGAGCATCCGGTATAGTGGAAATACCCGCCAACCTACTATTGAACAATTGCAGCCACTCAACGATAACAATGACCCATTTTACGAACGAAAGGGCAATCCAAACCTGAAGCAGGAATTCAATCATGATATAACAGTATCTTTTAACGATTATAAAGTGCTGAATAACCGCAGCATTTACTTACAGGCCACGATTGTTACAGTCAACAATGCCATCAGCACCAATGATGAACTGGGTGCAGGAGGAAAACGGATTTCACAACCCTTTAATGTTTCAGGAAATTACAGGTATTACAGTTATATGGGGTATGGTTTTAAACTAAAAAAATCTGATTTCAATATCAATTTCAATACTAATTTGAGCGGAAGCAGGAATAACAGTCTTATCAACAATAAAATTATTTCAAATAATTCCGGCCAGTATCAATTTGGTATTAGTACTAATTACAGCAAGGAGAAAAAAATAGAATTTAATGTTGGAGTTGATGCGGGTTACAATACTTCCAAAAGTTCTACGCTGATCAATAATTACTGGTCTACTACATTTAATAGTGAAGTAACCGTGTACCTTCCCTGGAAAACATTGATCAAAACAAATGCAGATTTAAATATCCGCCAAAAAACACCGCTCTTTACTCAAAACAGGAATGTGTATTTATTGCATGGCACTTTTTCTAAAAAAATATTTAAAGGTGAAACGGGTTTGCTTTCTTTTGAAATGAAGGATGTACTGAATCAGAATCTTGGATTCAATCGCGACATCAGTGATGGTTTTATACAGGAGCGCACTTATGAAACAATCCGTCGTTTCTGGCTATTATCTTTTACCTGGAATTTTTCTAAGAATGGTAAGGCGCCGTCAAACCCCTGGGAGTAAACCTTTTCAATTAGTTATTATTAAAAAAATATTGACAGGTACTATTATTTTTTGTTTCCCTTTTTTAATTAATGCACAACAGTTTATTTCAAAAGGTAAAATTGAATTTGAACGAAAAATAAATATTCATAAGCAATTTGAAGGAGATGGGGAATGGTTACAGGAATTAAAAAAAACGATTCCGCAATATAATATCACTTATTTTAATTTCTTTTTCGATAAAGATCAGTCAGTATATAAACCGGGCCGCGATAACCCTGATAGTCGACCCGGCATGGATTGGGGCCAGGGACCGGCCAGGGAAAACACTATTCAAACGAATTATCAAACACAGCAATTCATTGGGGAGAAACAAGTGTTTGAATCGAAATATTTGGTTCAGGATAGTTTGCGAAAAATAAATTGGAAGTATACAACGGAGACCAGAAAAATTGCCGGTTTCATGTGCCGGAAAGCAACAGGAATTATTATGGACTCAGTTTTTGTATTTGCTTTTTTTACGGATGAAATAATGGTCCCCGGTGGACCCGAAGGAATTAACGGATTACCAGGAATGATACTTGGTGTTGCCATACCCCGTATGCATACTACCTGGTTTGCTACCAAACTTGAATTGGTAGAAGTAACAGCAAAAGATCTTGCCGTACCTACCAAGGGAAAAAAAACAACGATTAAAGATTTGGAAAAATCATTACAGGTATTTTTAAAAGATTGGGGTAAATGGGCCAATCAAAATATCTGGCAGATCATGCTTTAATGGTATTAAGGAAAAATTTAAAATGAAGAATGAAAAAAGCCAAAATTGTATGTTCGTACTTCTCCCACGTTTGTGTGCATTACAAATGTGCTTGCTTTGGTGTGGATTATTTCTTTTTTCCTTTATTTAGTTGCTTATTCTTTTTGGATTCAGGTAAATAATTTTCTGATGATACTAATTTCTTTCCAGTTTTCATTTCAAGGTCTCGTCTTGCTTTGCCAGCAACTGAACCACCTTGCTTAGCTACTATTTTATTTTCAATAAATCCTTTGGGGTTTCTTGTCTTTACAATTGCAGTTGTCGAAGCTTCTCCTAACATTGAAAAAATTAATTCAAGATCATTCATGTGGTCCCGGAGATTTTGACTTTTAAGTCCTTTTACTTTCTTGTATTCAGAGGGTGTCAAACCAAAAGTAGCTTTTGAAATTTCTGCTGTGAGTATTGCATATTCTTTTTATTCTTTTACTCCTCTCGTTTTCCATTCATCTGTTAGTTCTTCACGAATAGCTATACTACGCATTCGTTTTTCAATCCAATCGTCAGGATAACCTTTAAGTTTGTAGAGTTCTCTGGTGCGTTGTGCCGCCAACTCAGGGTTTTCAATTTCATCTAATCTGTCAGAACCTACTTGCGCTAACCATAATTTGAAAGGCTCTGCTTTGGGTGATGGAATAGATTGAATAATCCGCAAAAGTCCTTTTGCATTGGTACAACCCATTTTTTGCTTTCCTCCAGGAGTATCAACAGAAAGGGTAGATACAAATTGTACCCACCCTTTGGCAAGCTCTTCATCCCTCTGTCTCATACGTTTAATGTATTGCTTAGGGTCAGTACTATTGGTTAAAACTGCCACCACATCTTCCACAACAAAATACCATTTTTCGTCTGCTTCATTCCAAACGGTTCTTATTTGTTTACTTTCAAATAATTTAATGTTACTCATACTCAAATTTAGCAATAATCATTTTAGTATCTTTTCTAAAAAAATTAATATTTTATGTATTTCAAAAAGTGTTGAGTGTTGCTGAATTTTTAAACCGATTTAAGGCAGATGCCCAATGATTATATGGTATTTTTTAAATTGGTTCTTGCTTTTATATAATGGTGGATTGGAGCAAAAAAAAATCTAACTCGTCGAAAATCTGTATTGGCGTTGCAGCTCTTTTTTTTGCAAAGCGTAGGCTTGAATGTTCATCCCGATTATTTTTGGTAACCCTTAAAGTTATAAATTATCACCATAGCAATAACAGCGCTTATACAATTCAAAGGCACTTTTCATTCTTCACGCTTTATTTTTAATTCTTCCTCCTTAGCGAATTAGCTCAAACACAAAACTTTCTTTCGGTTTTATTTCAAAGCCATTCAACTCTTTTACCTCGCCTGTTTGAATGTCTTTTGCCTTGGAAAATCCATCAACTCTCTCTTTATAAATGGTCAAATCCGGCTTAAAATTACGATTACCCGTATTAGTTATAACCATCACTGTTTGTTTTGCATCGTAGCGAAAATAAATATATACTCCCTCTCTAACAATAAACTGCATGGTTTTACCATTGGTAATGGCTGAAGAAGTTTTTCGGAATTTCGCCAGTTTACTAATGTAATTGAACGATTCATTTTCTTTTTCATTTCTTCCGGCAGCGGTAAATTTATTAACCGCATCACCTTTCCATCCACCAGGGAAATCTAACCGCACTTCTGCATCAGTAGGGTTTTTAAAATTCTTCATCAATAATTCGGTACCATAGTATAATTGAGGAATGCCGCGCATGGTTAATAACCAATTGAGCCCCCATTTCATTTTTAACCAGTCCTCTCCTATTACAGAATATACCCGATCCATATCATGGTTATCAAGAAAAATACAATTGTTCATAGGATTCTTATACACGATATCCTGCGCCAGCGTCATATAAATTTTATTGACTCCTTCAGTCCATCCAAAGGGTTGGTTCATACCTGCCAGCATTGCAAAACATAGGGAGAAATCAATGGCACCCGGAGCGTTGTGTTTGAAAGGAATGTTGAAATTATTTTGTACAAAGTAAGCATTTGCTACCACCGTATTTGCCCAGGCTTCCACAAATGTAGTGACCGTAGGAAATTCATTTGCTAATGCAGCATTCATCTTATTTAAAAATTGTTCGTCGCAATATTTATAGGTATCAATTCGAAAACCGTCGAACCCAAATTCTTCTACACTCCAGATAGCATGTTGTATAAGAAAAGTAGCGAGCAATGGATTACTCAAATTTAAATCGGGAAGATGAGGTACAAACCATCCCTTCACCATATTTGTTTTATCGAATGAAGAACCATAAGGATCAAACATTGCTTCCTCACGGTGATTGGGGCCCGTAAATTGAGGCCAGCGTGTAATCCAATCATTCGCTGGTGGATCCAAATTAATCCAATGATCCATTCCAATATGATTGTAGATTGCATCCTGGATAATCTTCAATCCTTTTTTGTGAGCAGCTTGAATAAATGATTTATACCCCGCGTTTCCACCCAGTCGTTTATCAACATTATAATGATCCGTAAACCAATAACCATGGTAACCCGCCATATCAAAATTTCCCTCCCGCATTTTGGGCATATCATTTTCAGTAACCGGCGTAAACCAAATAGCGGTAACCCCCAACTCATTAAAATAATCAAGATGATCTTCCACTCCCTTGAGGTCGCCGCCGTGACGCGCAAATTTATTGTTACGATCAACGGTTTTATCTCTATACATAGCCGGCAAGGCATCATTGGTACTATCGCCATTGGCAAACCGATCGGGCATCAGCAGGTAAGCAAAATCTTTAGAAGTAATTCCCTGCACCCGTGTTAATCCATCTTCTTTGCTTCTTGCTTTTAATTCATAATCGAACGAATGTTCACCATAAGTAAATTTAACTTTCTGCGGTTTTGCATTTTTGCTAATGACAAGGTCCACAAAAAGGTAATGCTTATTTTCGACAGATTGGATCTTCACCACTTTAACATCCGGACTAGAAGAACGAACTACAATTTTTTCAGTAGCAATGTTTTTATCACTCCTTATTAATAACTGAAGTTTGGATTCTTTCATACCCGTCCACCAATGGGTTGGATAGACAGTAGTTTCTTGTTGCGACCAACAAAATATCGTAGCAAAAAACAATATACTACTAACAAAAAGTTTTTTCATACAATTAAATCTTTTCTTTTTTGATGGAGATGGCAGCAGGGTCATATACATAAATTACACTGACGGCAGCACACAGCATAAATATACCCGACATAACAATTGCATAAACCGGTTGGTTATTATAAATACTTTTAACCATCGGGCCGCCAACAATCCCGTTTAATATTTGAGGAAGTGTTATAAAGAAATTAAATATACCCATATACACTCCCATTTTACCTGCGGGAATGGAGCCGGAAAGAATTACATAGGGCATTGCGAGAATACTGGCCCAGGCAATGCCAACGCAAGCCATTGAAAATATCAGGAACTCTTTATTGGGTGCGAAGAAAAAGGAGATGAGTCCTATACCTCCAATGATCAGTGAAAGAGCATGGGTTTTTTTTCGCCCAATAGCTTTAGCGATCATGGGTAAAGAAAGTGCATAAAGCGCCGATACTCCATTGTAAACACCAAAAATTACACCGGTCCAGCTCTGCGCTTTACGGTACATATCAGAACTTCTATCTTCAATGGGTAGGTGAAAAATATGAGTAGCAATTGCGTCTGTTGTGAATACCCACATACCAAAAAGTGCAAACCAGGAAAAAAATTGCACCAGGCCAAGTTGCTTCATCGTTCGGGGCATATTAACCATATCCTTGAATATTGAACTTAAGCCTGCCTTATGATCATTATTCTTGCCATGGTACTTTTCATATTCTGCTGGTGGAAATTCCTTGGTTTTGAAAACGGTCCATAAAATGCTGGCCACAAAAACAGCGGATCCTATATAAAATGAATATTTCACATTATCAGCAACAACTCCGTTAGGAGCACTTTCTGATATACCTGAAGACGCTAGTATTGCCGGTAACCAGGATCCGATAACTGCACCTATGCCAATTAAAAATGTTTGTATAGAGAACCCGGCAGTACGTTGTACATCTGGTAGATTATCGGCTACCAATGCACGAAAAGGCTCCATGGCCAAATTAAAACACGCATCCATAATCATCAGAAATCCTGCCCCTATAATAACCAGCGGAGCAATACTACCTAATATATTTGCATTAGGCATTAACGTGAGAGCGCTTGCGGAAAGAAGTGCTCCGGCAAGGAAATAAGGTCTTCGCCTTCCCAATCGGTTCCAGGTTCGGTCGCTATAGTGACCCACCAACGGTTGAACAATCAAACCAACGAGAGGGGCCGCCAACCAAAACCACGATAAGTGTTCTACATCGGCTCCGTAGTTTCTTAAAATCCCACTTGCATTCGAGTTTTGAAGCGCGAAACCAAATTGTATGCCCAGAAAACCGAAGCTCATATTAAATATTTGAGCAACAGACATTCTTGGTTTTGCCTTTAAACCCGTAGTTGTAGTTGGAGCATGTACAGATGCCATAGCAATCGTTATTGGTTAATGAAACTGTTTGATCAGGAAAGATAATAGTTTGTGGTGTAAAAAATACACACCAGTCTTTAAAAGCTGGTGTGTTTCTGTTGTCAGTTCGTTGCCTTTGTTCTCTTCCTCTCCAATGGAAAG
>JANNEK010000173.1:0-15346 GCA_031378605.1 Chitinophagaceae bacterium
TGGTACATTAAACACTGCCAATGGGATGGGCGCATTGTATAATTGTACTAGCGGGGGCAATACCGCCGTTGGGTACGATGCCCTGCGAAATGTAACAATAGGTGGTAATAATATTGGTATAGGATGGAATGCCCAGGTGCCCAATGCAGCACTAAATGATCAAATAAGAATGGGTAATGCAAGTATAGTGTATGCAGGCATACAGGTAGCCTGGACAGTTACTTCCGATAGCCGATTAAAATCAGCCATTCAAACCTCCTCACTCGGTTTAGATTTTATAAAACAACTGCACCCCGTTTCTTACTACCGCAATAACGACCAAAACAAAAAAACAGAATTTGGTTTTATTGCACAAGAGGTAGAAGAAACACTGAACAAAGCAGGTGCCACAAACAATGGCATTATTAACAAAGACGATGCAGGCATGTACAGTGTGCGGTACAACGATTTTATTGCACCGATGGTAAAAGCAATACAAGAGCAACAAGAAATTATTGAAGGATTAAAAAAACAAAATGAGCTTCAACAAAAACAAAATGAATTGCAACAAAAAATAAATCAGGAATTACTCAAACGGTTGGAGATAGTAGAAAAAAAATAAAACTCCTTGTATATTTTTTATAAACCTCGTATATGAAAAAGATTTTTTTTGTTAGTGCTTGTATTGTATTTTCTATAAACATGGATGCACAAAATGTAGGAATCAACGACCCAACACCTACAGCTAAACTAACGGTGAAAGGTTTCGAAAACACACTTGATGGCCAAGGAGCCGCTATTAAACTACAGAATATTGCCGGAAATACAAATGCATGGTTCTTAAGAGCCGGCGGCACAGGCAACAATACACCCAATGGCGGTTTTAGTATTGCCGATAACCTCGGTTATCATTTTAATATGAGTTTGGGCGGTAATATTGGTTTGGGTATTGCACCTTCTACTGCTAAACTCCATCTTAATGGAACAATGAAAATAGAAGGATTAAACACATTAGAATTTGGTGCCGGCCTTAGTAAAGAACTTAATGCAGGAAAAATCGGTTACCAAACTTTTACCCCAGGTGCTTTAGATATTGTAGGTGCTGGTACCACTGTTGCAATGAGGAAGGTAAATATTTTTGCAGAAGGCGGCACTACATTTAATGGCCCCATAAATGTAGGGGGAAGCTCAGGTATTGCGGGGCAAGTACTAACTTCTAATGGAACGGCTTCACCAACTTGGACAAATACAGCTCAAAGTAACGATGTTCGTTTCAAAGCAAATTTCGGTGGCGAAAGTAATTCTTCAATTGATCCTCCGATAATCTTTACTACTGGATATAACCACAATCCCACAGCGATATCCATTTCAGGGACAGGCATTACTGTAAACCGTTCGGGTTTGTATCACATAGAAGTATTTTGTGAAACAAGTCACGACTTTCATGTTGTTCCGCCATCTTTGTTGACAATATCTTTATTCTCATATATTGATGGCGATATATTCCCTATAACATTATTTGAGGGAACTACTAGGGACCTTAATTACGCAACTTTTCCAGTTACATATCGCTATCGTAAATCAATGCATTTTGTACAAGAAGTTTACATTAGTGCACCTGGAATTATTTATGTTAGTGTGGGTGCAAACGCTGTTTTAGGAAGCAGCTCTCTAGGTTTTGTTGCAGTTTATGGTAAAATTTCAGGATACCTTATTTCGGATTAGTAAGGCAAATATTTTTCAATTAACGTAGAAAATACTTACGCCACTGATAGTGTTTTATTCTCATTAACAGCATTAATTAAAGGAAGCTTCGCAATGATAAATAAACTCCTGTTTAAAACAATAGATGATAGGATATTTATTTTAAAAAAATTTCAAACAACTTGTATGAAAAAAATAATTATTACAATTAGCTTGTTTTTACTTACGATATCAGTGTTTACGCAAAATGTAGGTATAGGAACTACTGCTCCACAATCTAGGTTATCAGTTGGTGTTAATTCTGAATTCCAAATAAATAGTATTGGCAATATTGTAAAAGTTAATAATGTGCCACTAATTTTTCCCTCCAACCAAGCCTTACCTAGTGAATATTTAAAAAATGATGGGGCAGGTAATTTAATTTGGAAAAAGCCAATTCCCTCAGGATCGATTATATTATCCGAATTTAATAACCCCAGTTTAGAGGCAGAGGGTTTTACACTAACAGGTAAATTTTGGGGAAATCCACAACAAAATTATGTTGGTGTACGAAATGGTGCATGGGCTAACACTTCGATTTCAGGAACTCCCTCTCTGATTTCTGCTTCCAATTCTGTTTATACTGGATTTGAATATGCAACGTATGAAAATGGTAAAGTCTATCTCTATGATTTGGGATCTTCTACCTGGCTTACATCTACTGTTGCAAATATACCCGGTTTTATAAATAATAGATCCGATACCCGTATCGCTACCGACGGAGATAATATATATGTTTTTGGTGGTCTTGCTGTTGGCAGTATTCCGCTCACTACATTAAAAACTTGTATAAAATATGGCATTCTAACTGGTTTATGGACGGTATTGCCAGATATTCCTTCGTTTCTCACAGAAGCGAGTATATGTATTAGTAGTAATGAGATTTATCTTTCCGGAGGGTATGTTTCAATATCCTCTAACCCTGCAATAGTTAATAATAAAGTATATAAATACAATATAGTCAGCAACACTTGGTTTACGTATCCTCAAATATTACAGCCATTCAATTTCAGACAAGGTGTAACATTAGTCTATAATAATATACTTTATCGCTTGGGCGGAATTGAAACATCAAACGACTTTAGAAACCAATATCTTATTGCTACTAATTTATCTACTTTCACCAATACATACGCATTTGTTATAGGCCCAACTTTTGGTGGCGCTTCATTAACAATAGATGCTAACAATGAAATTTGGGGAACAATAGCAATAGATTTAGGAATTGCAGCAGGTGACAATATTTTTTTTAAGTATTCCCCATTAACAAATTTAGTCGAATACTATCCCAATACTAATTCGCTAAGTGGATTGTTTACTTCAGCTACTTATTGGGTAAGCAATAAATTTTACCACTATGATTTTTATAGAAAAAGGGTAATAGTTTTTGACCCTTCAAGTACCAGTACTCAACAGGTCTTTGGTACAGTTTCAAATTTTCAGTATTATATTTATCGAAAAAATTAGTCTGTCCCTATTCTTTCTTATTTTCTATTAAAACCTGATAGACGGGGGGGGTAAAAATTATGAATGAAAAATTATCAACATGAAAATAATCATTTCCTGGTCACCTGGAGTTTTTTAACTGCCACCTTAGTTTATATCTTCACGAACCGATATAAGCAATAACAAAATTGGTTCGTCAAGTTGAAGAACAGCATTTTAAAATTGCTGCTTATTTTTTGAGGAAGTATACTCCTATTTATGTTAGCCGATTGACCAATAAACCAACTGCCATGAAAAAAAAATTGATCCTTGCTTTCTTTTTTATAATCCTTGCTCAAAATATTTTTGCCCAATGGAATGGCATTCCTTCCAGCGTAAATAATCCCATCTCCAATTCGCCAGAAACGGAAAGAACTATTTATTCGGTTACGGATGGTTCTGGTGGAGCTATCCTCGCATGGCTGGCCTACGATTTTACTTTTAATAAACAGCTAATTTATATGCAGCGAAAAACTGCTACTGGTGCCATCAGTTGGGCCACTGCCGCCACACCGGTACTTTTATTTACTTCCCTTAGCAATGACATTGCAGAGATAAACGACCTGGTACCCGATGGAGCCGGCGGTGCTTATTTAACATGGGTTGAAGAAACTACAGATACCAGTTCGAATATTTACCTGCAACGAATCAGCAACACTGGCGCTAAACTTTTTGCGCTGCCAGGAATTGCGATAAATACCGATAACGGGCATTATTTTTCGGAAGTTAAAATTTGTACGGATGCAACGGGTTTAATTATTTGCTGGAGCGACCAAATGCTGATCGCCAATGCGAATACTCCAACCTATGCACAGGTATTTGCACAGCGGTACAATACTACCGGTACAGCACAGTGGGCGGGAGGAGGTATTCTGGTTAGTACAGCAGCAGGCATCAGGGCAATAAGTTCTATTGTAAGCGATGGCAGCAATGGCGCCTTTATCAGTTTTAGTGATGCGCGTAACAGTGGTATTGACGTGAACGGCGAGTATGATAACATTGATATCTATGCGCAGCACCTCAGCAGTACCGGTACCCGGCTTTGGGGTGCAGCAGATGCGGCAGTTACAACCGAGCTTTTCAACCAGACCACGTTGGGTACTAATGAAACCAGAACAGCAATGATCAGTGATAGCGCCGGAGGTATTATACTTGTATATTATGACTATCGCAGCAATAACAACGGCCCGGCAAATTTTTATGCACAAAGGTTAAACGGCAGCGGTACCCTCCTGTGGCCAGCCGGGGGATTGGCAGTAAGTAATTCTTCTTCGACCAATAAAAATAAATTCAACCTGTTATATGATGGCGCCAATGGAATGATAGCCACCTGGGATGAAAATGATTTTGTGAATAATATAGGCGGTATGTATGCACAACGCATTAGCAGTACGGGAACCCTGCCATGGGGGGCAACTGCGATAGTTGCAAATGGCGCGCTTGCGAGCGGCTATGGCAGCAGCACTATAGCAGCCGATGGTACCGGAAACTATGTGTTAAACTGGGTAACATTTGATAATGGTGTAGGTAGCAATGTAATCAGGGGTCAAAAGCTGAATGCTAACGGCACCGCACAATGGACTTCTGGCGGTGTAAGTATTTGTACCAATCCTTTATCCTTTCCACAAAATCCTGTTATCATTCGCAGCACCACGGGTACTATGCTGGTAGCATGGGAAGACGACCGTAACCTAGCCACCTCCAACACAGATATTTATTCAGCAAGAATAACGCCTGCAGGATTCCTTTTCAACACTACTTCAATTAACTATGTAACCACCGCTAATGGCAACTGGAACAGTCCTTCCACCTGGGTAGGTAATACGGTGCCACCTCCTGGTGCCATTGTAATTATCCGGCACAATGTTATCGGTAATGTAAATGCCAGTTGTATCAGCTTAAGAGTAGAGAGCCCGGCAGTGCTTACGGTAAATACTGGTATTATTATTACAGTGCTGCAGTAACAATTATTCTCAGTAATATTTACTATTACTCAAATCCTTTGTAAAATGTTTTTGCCAATTCTTTTGCAAGTATCATTTGTAAAATAAATTATAGTAGAAAATCCAAAAACATTTTTTATAAAAAGATTTTTTCTACAAAACAATAAGTATAAAAGAAATTATTGCAGATGAATAGAATGGCGTAAATCAAAAGAGAGCAACTTTCGTTACTCTCCTTTTAATATATCAATCCTAAAAAAACTGCTTATTTCTTTGGCATTAGCACCGCATCAATTACATGAATAACTCCATTGCTCGAAGCAAGATCTGCTGCAGTAACATTTGCACCATTAATCATTACTTTTCCGTCTTTAATAGATACTTTCAATTCTCCACCCTGTAAGGTTTTAACCATTTGACCATCTTTCAGGTCAGCAGCTTTTACCGAACCTGCCACTACATGGTAGGTCAATATGTTTGTAAGAGCCGCTTTGCTTTCTGGCTTCAATAAGCCATCTACTGTACCTGCGGGCAACGCACTGAACGCTGCATTGGTTGGTGCGAATACCGTGAATGGACCAGCGCCTTTTAATGTTTCTACCAGTCCTGCTGCAGTAATTGCTGCTACTAATGTGGTATGGTCAGGCGATCCAACTGCAACATCAATTACATCTTTCGGAGCTTCTAACTTTGGTTCAACAGTTTCGGGTTTTGCTACGGCTGTGGTATCTGCCATTGGCTTACTGGAAGTTTCGCTGTTACAAGCTACCATTGTTGCTGTCATTAATATTGATCCTGCCAGAAGAGAGAATAAATTCTTTTGCATAATATATTTTTTGATTTTTCATTTTAACACCTAATTCAACAAAAAGTTCCAGTTCGTGCAAATAGAATTAATCATCCTCTTTTTGTTGATCATTGCTATTTAAAAATCTATTATAGCTAAACAAAATTGTGGTAGAATAAATTTGGCAGGCAGGTTGGTTGAAATTGTCTAAAAAGAAAAAGCAACCACTTATTGATTAAGCCGTTGCCAGTAAAAAATTCTGCGTTCCTTTCTAGTTAATAAGAAAAATATTTTCTTTGATAGATACTTCTTTTACCGCGTTGAATGTTCCATAAATCAGCTACAGTGATTGAATTGAGTTGTTTCATGTTGTTGCTTACTGTTTCATACAATCCAGTCGTACTAGTTTTTGTTTCGGTTTTGCTTATCATTGGGACTAAGCTTTTGTGTTGAGTGTTCATGATTATGATTTTTATTGGTTTAATTCTTTGTTTTTTTTAGTAATCCTTCTTCGACTACTTTCATAACACAAAGATAGGGGCTAACATGGTACTATGCAAAACAAAGTAGTATAGAATAATATAGTAATGGCTATTTATTGGTACATCTTTATGAATGAAACCCTTTACTGTATTGAATTATAGCAGGCCTTCAATTCTGATGGTCATTTTTCATGCAATATATAAGTGGCAATAAGGTTGGTTAAATGGTAATAGGAGGGCAGCAATAGTTATTGGTTGACATGATTTTTAGAGTAAGTGGGCACTTTTGGTTCTAAATTTCACCACATCTTAAAAGTATTTCCCATAAACACTGCCAATTCAACTCCTTTTCAACAAAGCTCTGCTATTATAATAAGTAGAGCACTTAAAGGATGTATTTTGATCTCAAAGAATTCAATAGTTATGGGATCGATTAATTAATTCGACATTTTCTAAAGATAATAGCCTTCCGATATAATTTCTAATAAAACAGCTATTTTTCAATTGTTTGAATAACGCTTTTATTCATTGCAGCAGCACCTACATAGTCAAAACAATTTCATTCACAGCTTATGTTATGATGATATTATCAGCCTTTATAACTTTATATTACTTTTAATAAATTTTATAGATGATCAATTTTCTTTATCCGGCGGGGTCTGCTGACTGATCAAGGATATAAAAATTGTTCCGTCGTTTCTAAAATTCAACATATATCTCAACTGATATTAATAGATTAAAAAAATCAGCTTCAATGAAAATGAATAATCTTTTAGCAATTGGAATACTATTCATAATATTTTCTTGTAAGAAAAAAGTAACCGGAATCGTAAATCCCCCGGTTCTTACGGATACGACAATAATCGCAGGGGTTGATCCTGAAACAGCAAAAACAATTGGTTTTTTTCTCAATGATTGGCAACCTAAAAATTTTATAGTTCCTCCCTATACAGAAGCAGAAACTCCCGCTGCAGCAAATACTATCGTTACTATTGATGCAACTTCTATTATTACAAAAATACCATTATCAGAATTTGGTCATAATGCAGTATGGTGGATGGGACCGGTAGCAAATGAACCAAAATTTTTGGAACCGATTACAAATCTGCACCCACATATTATTCGTTTTCCCGGAGGTAGCACAAGTGATGCCTATTTTTGGAACGCAGCTCAGGGAGTAAATCCTACCGATGTGCCTGCATTACTTACCGATGAAAATGGTGTAAAGAAAGAGCCTGGATACATCTACGGAAAAACAAATCTTAATTGGCAATGCTCCCTCGATAATTATTACAGTATGCTCCAGCAAACAAACAATAAAGGCATCATTACTATAAACTATGGATATGCGAGATATGGAACCGGTGCCAATCCAGTGGCATCTGCGGCGCATCTTGCAGCAGATTGGGTACGCTTTGATAATGGACGCACTCAATATTGGGAAATTGGAAATGAGAATTATGGCAGTTGGGAATGGGGCTATCGTATCGATCAATCTTTAAATAAAGATGGGCAGCCTGAATTTTTAACAGGCGCTTTGTATGCTCAGCATTTTAAAATATTTGTAGATTCTATGCAAAAAGCGGCTATTGAAATTGGCAAAAAAATTTATATTGGTGCTGTAACGGTAGAATCTCCTTCAAATGAACCCTGGCAAACCAATACTGTTAAAACATGGAATCAAGGTATGATTACCGGCGTTAATAATAAAGCAGATTTTTATGTAGTTCATAATTACTTTACACCTTATGATCAAAATTCGAATGCCAGTGTTGTATTGTTATCTGCCTTATCTGTTCCTGAAATCATGATGGATTTTGTGAAGCAAACCTTATTGGCAAATGGAGCCATTCTTAAACCAATTGCAATGGATGAATGGAATATGTGGGCAAAAGATAATAAACAGCAGGTTTCTAATACCAGCGGTCTTTTTGCTGTTTTAGTGATGGGCGAGTCGCTCAAAAATAAATATGGTATGGCTGCACGATGGGATCTGTTAAATGGCTGGAGTAACGGTAACGATCATGGTATGTTTAGTGGAGGCGATGAACCCGGTATCGGCAAATGGAGCCCACGCCCTGGTTTTTATTACATGTACTTCTTTCAAAAAATGCTGGGCGATCGCCTCGTTAATACTACTGTTGCCGGAAATAATGATATTAAGGCCTATGCTTCTACCTATTCCTCAGGGCAGGTTAATGTTAACCTGGTTAATATATCCTCAACTACTCAAAACGTTGAAGTAAAAATGAAAAATTTTTATAGCGGCAATCGTTTTTACTGGTATCATTTGAAGGGCTCCAATGATAATGGGGAATTTTCCCGTAAAGTTTTGGTCAATGATTCAGGCCCGGCCGGTAGTGCAGGTGGCCCGGATAGTTATAAAACAATAAAGGCTTTTTCTGCACTTTCGAATAAAGGATTAAGGTTTTCTGTTCCTCCTTATGGTTCGGTATTTGTTGTAGTTGATAAGAAGTAATTTTTTAGATTGTCAATAAAATTTCTTTTTCTATTTCAACTGTAATTCTTGTAATTAAAAAAACTGCTTGATAAACTGCATTATCAGTACCATTTATAAATAAGTATGCCTGAAATCGATTTCGATTGGACTATTTGTTTATTATGACAGTCTATTGATGCCAACCCATTTCAGTTTTTTTTGAGTCATTACGCATTTAAAAACAAGCCAATGAATTTCCTATTTCAAATGTTTATCTTGTATCCAAATTTTTTATATGAAAAAAGGTTATCTACTTATTCTTTGCCTGTGTTTTATTTCTACTCTTATTGCTCAAAAGAAAAAAAAAACTTTAGCGGATACGATCAACCGGTTTGATACCTATATTCAAAATGCTATGCAAACCTGGCAGGTACCGGGTATGGCTGTGGCCATTGTAAAGAATAATGAAATTATTTTTTCAAAAGGATATGGAGTACGTGAAACCGGTACTAACAAAAAAGTAGATTCAAAAACCTATTTTTCCTGCGCCTCCACTACCAAGGCAATGACAGCTTTGTGCATGGGTATTTTAGTCGATGATGGTAAAGTACAATGGAGCGACCCGGTAATAAAATTTGTTCCTGAATTTCAATTGCAGGATCCTTTTTGTTACAAAAGAACTAACGGTGCAAGATCTCTTTATTCATAACACCGGCATAGGAAATACTGATTATTTATGGGGAGATAACACATTGTCGCCCGATTCAATTTTATATAAAATGCGGTTGGTAAAACCTGCTTATTCTTTTCGTTCTTCTTTTATTTATCAAAATGTGTTTTACCTGCTTGCTGGAAAATTAATTCAAAATGTTTCCGGAAAGCCCTGGCATCTGTTTATTAAGGAAAAGATTTTTGATCCACTTGGAATGAAAAATACAAAAGCCCTCTATAAAGAAGTAGATGGAGAAAATCGATCTTTCCCTCACTTTATAATTGATAAAAAAGTAACGCGCATCGAAAAAGTGTTGGCGGATGCTATCGGCCCTGCCGGTTCTGTATCCTCCTGCTCGGATGATATGGCTATATGGATGAAATGTATGATTGATAGTAGTAAATTCAATGGGGTTAGACTGGTAAAACCTCAAACATGGACCTATTTGTTTAAACCAAAAACATTGGTAACGGAAAGTCAGTTTTATCCGACTCAATATATTACTAAACCCAATTTCACTACTTATGCCATGGGTTGGTTTCAACAAGATTATAAAGGGTATAAACTTAATTTTCATACCGGTAGTCTTGCAGGAGAAATTGCCATCCATGCACAATTACCCGATCGAAAATTTGGTATTTATGTATTTGGAAATTTGGACCATGCTGAACTAAGGCATGCGTTGGTTTTTAAAGCGATCGATTTATTTGAGTTGGGTGGAACAATGGATTGGAGCACCAGCTTTAAAAATTTATACGATAGTTTGAAAAAGCAATCCAGCCAGTTAGATTCGATCAGTCTACCTAAACAAATAACAAATACGAAGGCTACATTTTCAATAAATAATTATGCAGGAACTTATGAAGATGAATTATATGGATCAGTAAAAATTGATGTTGTGAATGATCAATTGATGGTTACTATTAATAAAGTTTTAAAAGGAGTGCTGTCTCATTATCATTTTGATACCTTCAAAGTAAAATACGAGCCAAAATATTATCCGGCGGATTTTTATACATTTCAATTGGGCAGTGATGGTAAAATAAATGGACTAAGTGTTAGTGGTGTTGTTTATAAAAGAAAATAGATTTTACTATCAATTCGTTAAATAAAATGTTGGCTTAATTAACGGGGTTGGTTGGGTGAATGGCGGTTTTTTTGAACAATATAAAATTGAGGCTCCATTTATCCCAATGCTGTGGCAATAGTAATAAGGCAGCAATGAGTATAGCCCGGGGAAATACATGTTGAAGATCCCATATAGGCTCAAGTAATCCATGACCTATTGAAACAATAATCAAATCCAACGCCAATAAATACAATACTTGTTTTTTGAAGAGACCCAGTACCAACAATACCCCGCCTATCAATTCAATATAGGAAGTATAATACGCAGTCGATAAAATAATCCATTTCGGCAATAGCTGTTCATAGCCGCTAAAGAACAAATCGTATATTTTTTTTATTCCCAATGTCACTATTTTCCCATAGCCTTGAAATAGAAGAATAACCCCCAACAGGCATCGAAGAAATAAGGAACCGGCAGCTTTTTCTTTTTCAACCGTATACATTCTTTGTATTTGTTAAGCAGGTAAGATAGAAAATATACAGGAATAATAAGGCGGTTATTAGAATTTGAAGGAGGTATATTAATTCGGCATGAGTATTACTTGAAATGTACTACACATAAAGAAATCTTTTACCAATGGCTAAGTAGACCGCGTTAACTGCTCATTGAGCCAATTTATTTTTTTATTTGTATGTAAGTTGCTTTTAGAAATCGAAAGGTGGCAGAGTGTTGAGATAAAGGGGTAATATTCTTTTAACTATCGCCTATAATTTGAGTATTAAATTTTTAATCAATATAACAATGAAAAATGTTTCTTTTTTTGACAGTTTTAATATCAATAAATCTATCCAGGAGGGGGCAGATGATTTCTTTAGGGAATGTGGTTATCCTTCAAAGCCATCTGATCGGGTTGAAATGGCCACCACTAAAGCTAAAAGAAAATTTAATCTCCTGGATGGAATCAGGAAATTACTGATTATCATTCGGCCTTGATTTACCAATTGTTTCTAACAACCAGCAGGGGAATGTTTTTTTATTTTACCAATACTTTCTTTTTTTGACTGGTGTGTGCGCTAAAATATCCAAGTACATCACCACTTATATTAGTATCTGGATTGGTTGGTGTAGTAGAATTGGACTTTACACCTTCTAACGCTGAGAAGTATCTGAAAATATTTCGATCAATACATTGCATTTCCACTTCAATGGTATCATTAATCTCAATGGTACTATCGGCTTGAATTAATGGGCGCGTACTAACGCCGTTATTACTTAGCTTATCATCCCATACCCATATTGCAGGATTTCTTACACCATTAATTGTTTCAATAAAGCGATAATAATTTCCAAAACCTGGCGGATCAGTATATTTTGGTTTTACAATCCATATATTGTCAGTTACAAATGCAATTTGTTCGAGCAAAATTGTATCTAATGGAACCTGCGCCGGCATAGTTGATGAGCCTTTATATTCTTTGCCATTAAGGCCAACGCTAAGTTGATAAGTACGACCCACCACCCCAATCAAACTATTATTTATGTAATTGCCAGGAGTGTTTTCGGTTAATGAAAAAATACCACCGGCATTATCCGTAATTATTACCGATGCACCTGTTATTGCCGGAAAAATATTACTATTACTAAAGGGTACCGATTTAGTAATGGTAACTTTTGCTGCACCGCTATTGGTTACTATTCCTTCAATGACCATTTTCGGTTCCGCATTTTTAAGATCAACCTCTATAATTTTTGTGCAACCAGCAAATGCTATAGCAATGAGTACTGAAACTACTATTGTTTTCATTGCTTGTTTTCTTTTAATAGTATCGAACCTTTTTATTAAATGTTTCATACTGTTATACGTTATCAATTGGATTATTAAAATTTAAAGTTCCATGTTACGCTGGGTACATATCTGAATAAGGCAGTACGTTCGGCTACTGTTTTGGTTGGGTCATTGGGGTCATCAATAAACGCGATGCTAAAAGCATTCGATCTTCCGTAAACATTGTAAAGTCCAAACGTCCAGCTACTCTGATATTTCCTTCTTTTGTTTTTCTTGCTTTCTACCGTAGCGGCTAAGTCTAACCTGTGATAAGCAGGCATTCTATAGGCGTTTCGTTCGGTATATAAAAAAATAGTTTGTTCATTTACGCGATACTTACCACTGGGAAATGTAACCGAATTACCGGAGCTATATACAAATGTTCCGGAAAGAATCCATCGGTCGGAAAGTTTATAGATGCCTACCACACTTAAATCGTGCGGGCGGTCTTGTTTGGCATTGTAATAATTGCCGTTGTTTATTTCTTTAAATTTTCGTTCAGTTTTCGAAAGCGTATAACCTATCCACCCTGTTAATTTCCCGGATTTCTTTTTCAGTAATAATTCAACACCGTATGCCCTTCCAATACCATACACCAATTCGCTTTCCACATTATCGTTGGCGGTGAGGTCGGAACCATTTCTATAATCAATTTGATTTTTCAAATCTTTATAATAGGATTCAATGCTGAATTCATATTGATTGTCTTTAAAGTTTCTATAATAACCAAGAGATACCTGGTCGGCAATCTCAGGCTTTACATTGTTCGAACTGGGTAGCCACAAATCGTTTGGAGTAGTAGAGGTGGAGTTGGTTAACAAATGTAAATTTTGAACATTTCGGTTGTACGATATTTTTATAGAACTTGTTGGCGTAAATTGAAAACTTGCACTTACCCGTGATTCGATGTTCCAGTACGATGTAACAGATTCACCCGATTTATATTTTACGGTATCTGTTACCAATCCATTTTGATCATAGTTATAATAATTACCTGGCCCTGTAGGAGTAAGGTTACTAACCCTAAAGCCATAAACAAGGTTTAATTTTTCACTGACGGTTAATTCATGGGAGGCATATAAGGCACTTTCCCAGGAATAACGATATTGTATTACACTGCTCTTTAAATTTGAGGTAGCTTCCGCTTCAATTCGACCAGGCGATACCGTGTGCTTAATAATATTTCCACCAAATTTAAATTTGCTGCTATTGTCTACAAAGTAGTCGAAATCCTGTTTAAGGTTTATATCCTGTATTTGAGAAGTAATAACAAACTTATCCGTTCCTGATTTTATTTTGATTTTATAACTATAATCGCTGTAGATAAAGGAGGTATTACTGAAAAGTTTATTATTAAGAAGATGATTCCATCTAAGCGTGGCCGTTTTGTTTCCCCAGTCGGTACTGAATGTTTCACCAAATCCCAGTACATCTCTTCCAAAGTATCCCGATAAATAAAGCCTGTCTTTCTTGCCTAATTTATAATTGGCCTTCAGGTTAAAGTCGTAAAAATAAAGCGTATTATTTTTTAAGGTAGAGTCGGGAGAAAGTTTTAGAAATACATCTGCATAAGTACGCCGGCCGCTCACTATAAAAGAACCTTTTTCTTTTACGATAGGTCCTTCAACGGTGAGCCTCGAAGAAATGAGGCCCACACCTCCACTTACATCATAATCTTTATTGTTTCCATCTTTCATTTTAATATCTACCACACTTGATAATCGCCCACCGTACTGTGCGGGCATTCCACCTTTGTACAGCGTAACATCTTTTATAGCATCCGAATTGAAGGTGGAGAAAAAACCTAATAAGTGGGAAGCATTGTAAACAGGTGCTTCATCTAACAAAATTAAATTTTGATCGGCACCACCTCCCCGAACAAAAAAACCACTGTTCCCTTCACCGGCACTTTTAATGCCTGGCAACAGTTGAATACTTTTTAAAATATCCCGTTCACCAAATAAAACCGGCAATTGATTTATCTCAGTCATATTCAATTTTTCAACACCCATAATTGCTTTTGTAACGTTTTCATTTTTTTTACGATTGGTAACGATTACTGCTTCTATAACATTGGATCCGGTAAGTTCGAAGGAAAGTTGTTTATTTTCTGTTAGCTCAATTTTTTCTGTTATAGTATTATAGCCTGCATAACTTACTAAAAGAGTATAGTCGCCCTTTGGTACTGTTATAGAGAAAAAACCATAAGTATTGGTAGCGGTACCTCCTTTCAGTTCCTGCAGTTTTATGGTAGCACCTATTAAAACTTCACCTGATAATTTATCTTTTACGGTACCACTAATCGTAAATTTATTTTGAGCTTCTGCAAACTGAAATAAGCCGATTGAAAATAAAAGTGTAGTGAAAAATCTCTTTAAAGATCGCAAACCGAATTCCATGCTTGTTAGTTTATTTTTTGTATAACCTTAAATAAAAGGCTTTTGTTTGGTTTGAAATTGTTAATTTTTTGGAGTAGAATATTTTAAGGGATAGGCAGGTAAATAAGTACAATTATCAGACCGATAGCAACAGTTTTTTACTTTTGTAGCTTTTAATTATTAAAGGTTGTTAACTTGCGGAGGTCTCTAACCTGGGGGAGTTCGCTACCGATATAAAGTTTAATCTGAAAATAAGGTATTCCATCAATTTCAATAACCAACGGTGATCCACTTAAATGCTAAGCTCGGAAAGCAGTTTTACCTGAACTGAATTATTATTATTTATGTCTATTGAAAAAATGATACCCGATATATGGGTTTTAGTTTTTGGGATTTTCAAAATAATTAAACCTGCAATTCTTTTAATCGGAAAGAAGGTAAGCAATGTTGGAATGTTTAATGAAAACGCGATTCCTTATGATTTGGCTTTGAGGTTGTTGAAA
>JANNEK010000190.1:0-14233 GCA_031378605.1 Chitinophagaceae bacterium
AGACATGATTAATAAAGGACCTCAGCAAAAGTATTTGGATAAAGTAAAAAAGCAACTTACGGAGCAGGATAAAGTTGGAATGAAAGAGAATAGTGTTTGGGGAAATTATTTGCTTGATATGGCTGTAAAAAAATCGGACCCTAAATATATGTTGCAGTATGAGAAATTGTTAAATCAACTAACGCTTAAAGATATTCAACAGGCAGCAAAAATATTTTTGGGTGGAAAAAATAAATTTACCGCGGTATTAATGCCTGAAAAAATTGTAAAGGAGGGGGGAGAAAAGAAAAAAGCGTTTTAAAGAATTAATTGTTAGAACCTTCATGCACGGTTTATTAAAACGTCCGATTTTTTTGATTAATTAAATGCAAAAATAATTGCTTTATTGTAAAAGTGTAGTGTATTCCATTATGTAGCACAAGATCAAAAGGCTATAAAAATAATTTAGTATAGGGTAAAATTTTTTTGGGTTGAAAGAACAATCGTTTACTTGCGCTTCCTGTGTACCGATGGTATTACAATAACCTTAATGGTATGTTTTTTGCGTTAACAGCTTTTGTAAAAGGTAACTGGTTCTCCTTTTTCTAATAATAATTCTAACTCCTTGGCCGCTTTTGTAATGGATAACCCTCCGAGATTGGTACAACGTAAGGTATGATGAATTCGATCTCCTACGGCTTTCATGGTTTCAATTACCTCATCTAACGGAATCAACTGTTCGTAATTAGACAGGGCCATGTTTGCACAGGAAATAGCATTGGTGGCAGCCATTACATTTCTTCCTAAACAAGGTGCTTCCACCCGGTTACCAATTGGATCGCAAATAATACCCAATGAATTTTGCAAGGCCAACGAAGCCGCAGCAATAGATTGTTTCAGCGTTCCTCCCTGCATGCCAACAATGGCAGCAGCAGCCATTCCACCACCTGAACCCGTTTCAGCCATACAACCACCTACTTCAGCAGCAAAGGTGGCATGTGCCGCTATAAATACGCCAATTAATCCGGCAACCAACATTGCTTTTATAATATCTTCTTCAGAAAGTTTCATTGAGTGTGCGGTCCCAAACAATGCCCCCGGTAATGCTCCGCAACTTCCAGCAGTAGGAGCAGCTACAATTACTCCCATTGAACTCTTTACTTCCATCATGGCAGATACATACATGATGATCCGGTTATTGGCATCACCACCTACTAATTGATCCGATTCTAATTTTTCTTTAAACTGTACTGATTGACTTCCTAATATTCTATCTGCATAGCTGGTGCCTTTCAATCCAAGTTCAATAGCATTGCCCATAATATGAATAATGCCGCGCATTTTTTCAACTACTTCCTCAGCAGTAATATTACCCCGCATACTTTCATAATCTACCGCGAGTTCCCAAAGCGATTTGTTTTTATCTTTATTATATTCCAGCATTTCATTGCATGTAATAAAGGGAACGCTCAGATTTTTTCTTGCCATTACCGGCAATACGGGTTTAAGGCATTTAATAAATAATACACCATCCATCGCCGAGAGTTCATCGGTAATCGATTCGGATAAAGGTTGCTGTGATTTAATTTCTATAAAAGTTTCTTTTCCTTTATGTACTTGTAATTCATCAAAGGAAACAGAGGCTTTCAAAAAATCCATTACTCTTTCTGGTTCTTTGCAATAAATCAAGGTCTCCACATAATCTCCGGCCATAGAAACAGTAACCCCATCAATAGCAATAACCTCAATCATTCCCCCACCGGTAGAAATAGCAATCAACTCTCTTGTTTCTTTTTGATTGCGTAAAGTTATTTTATAGGTATTTGGATGAACGCCGCCAATATCGCATATATTAATTGTTACATTTATTCCGGCCGTTACAAGGTGTTTTTCAGAATCAGGTAATCGTTCATCATATGCTTCCCATCCAAGAAACCCTCCAAACAAACCCATATCGGAACCCTGCCCCTTATGCGTAGTGGCCAGTGAACCATTGGGATCAAACTCTATTAGAATATCTTTAATATTTTCGTCCATAAGGTCGCGGCATAGGCGGGCAATACGCAAAGAAGCCGCGCAATGGGAACTGGATGGGCCGCGCATCACGGGGCCAATTACATCATTGAAAATACTTGGATAGTTACTCATGGTCGTTTTGTTACTTATTTTTCTCCCTGTTAAGGTACAATTTATTTATTTAGTATGTGAGATCAACGAAACTCATTGAAAACGGAATCGTTAATTGGATAGAGCATTGCTTGTTTTCCAGTCAGCTATGTACTTGAATAGCTCTTTTAGTGTTCCTTTCAAATTCTTTCCTGCCATATTCAAAGTTTGCACTATAAAAGCTACACAAATTGCTTTCTTTTTGATAACTCACCCTAAAATAATATTCCTTTGTTGTTTTAAATATCTGGGCATATTGCTATTCATTACTAACTTGTAAAATATTTTAATAGACTGTATAGGATAAAGGAAGACGGCGGACAATTATTAATGGAAGACGGATCGCTAATACCTGTTTCAAGAAATAAAAAGGATCATCTATCCGCTCTGCTAACGCAATTTGGAAAAAATAAATAATGAAAAAAATAATTGTAACTGTTTTATGGCTTATTCTTTCTTTAAATCTTATCGCACAATACCGCTTTAAAATTACTGGCAAAATAGAAAGACTTTCTAAAAGTAGCAGAGTAATTATTCAAGGTTCTGATGAATTTACCGCTCCAATAAAAGACGATGGAAGTTTTGAAATTGTTGGCGAAGTGCCTGAGCCTGGTTTTGCACTTATCAAAACAGATAGCACAGGTGCAGATGCGATTTGGTTAGAAGCAGGCGATTACCAGCTTTTCTGTAGGGAAATTACATTGAAGAATATTAAAAATTATTTGTTTCGAACTCCTCAGTTTACCGGTCCCGTAGATGCATCTATTTATCATGGATTTATTCAACCACGCTATTCAATTCGCGGAACAACCACCGATGAATCAAAGCTGTTGCAGAAAAATTTTGCGTTGCATTATATCGACAGCATTTTTAAAGTTGCCCCACAATCTATAGTGATCCCACATTTGGTTAGCCTTTCTCAATCCACGATTGGCGACGAAGCTGCCGCATTTTATTTGTCTCTATTTTCTCCCGATCAAAAAAATGATTCCACTACCAAAAGGCTGGAGGACTATTTCAAACGAAAAGATAAAATTGAAAAAGAGAAATTGTTTGAGAATTTTACAATGAAAAAAAGTAATGGTAAATCATTTACTCTTTCCTCCCTAATTGGTAAAAAATTAATTTTCGTAGATTTTTGGTCGAGCGATTGCATTCCCTGCCGGTACAAACATAAAAAGCTCGTGGAATTGTATAAGAAGTATTCATCGAAAGGACTCGAAATAATTAGTGTTTCATTGGACGATGATAAAAAAACCTGGTTAAAAGCCATTCAAAAAGATATGATGGCCTGGATTAATGTTTCTGATTTAAAAGGATGGCAGAACCAATTGGCAGAAAGTTATTTTGTAAAATCAATTCCTTATGGTTTATGGTTGGATGGCGATAGAAAAATCATTGGACCCGAATTAAGCGACACCGCTATAGAAGCCTATCTCAAATAATTGGATACCTGATATACTAAAGATGGCCTCTTTGGAAACCATCTTTAGTAGCGGGCGATTCTTTACTTAAGGGTGCTTACAATAAACTCTACCAGGTCTTTTTTATACTTTGCCGCAGATGCCGGATGTATATACATCATATGCCCCGCTTCATAATATTTTTGAATAACATTTGCTTTTAATTTTTTATCAAGGCCCAAATGATCAAAAGTATATTCAGTACCTCCAAAAGGAGTAGCCATATCGTAGATTCCATTCATCACTAATATTTTGAGCGAAGGATTATTCGTCATGGCGTTTAATAAATCTGGAGCAGTGGTGGGAGAAACCGCATCCCCAAATATTCCCTGGCTGCGGGCATGTTTCCAATCCCACTTAAAATCTGTAAGCGAATAGGCGCTGGTATTATAAGTTTTATCTTTACTTACTTTTAATTCGGTGGTATAATAATTCATAAAGGCGGATATATATGCCGGTGATATAGTACTTGATTGCGGATCATTCGAAGCAAACTCGCTTAACAGGTTGGTGGTTATGCCAACATATCTCGAGTCTAACCTTCCTACCATCATTCCAGCATTGCGCAATACTTCCTGGGCAAATTGAGGTTGATTTAAACGTAAATTCGCTTTGTCCCAATAATCTTTACTAATGCCCGTAAAGCCAGCTAGTTTATTTAAAATAACTTCCCGTTCTGAATTGGTCAATTGATCTCCTTTTAATAAAGCAGTGGCATACTCGCCAAATGAGAAAGTTCTTACTTCTTTTAGAAATGCTTCCAGGCTTGCTGGCTTATTTGCTAATTTATTATGATACCAGGAAGTAGCGGCATAGGTGGGGAAGTTTACTACATAGGAAATATCATCACCGGGATTATAGGAAAGTGTGCGAATATCCAATACATTGGAAACAAGAACAATTCCATTTAACGATATACCAAAATTCGATTGTAAATAATCTGCGGCCCCTGCTGAACGAAAAGTTCCATAGCTTTCTCCCAATAAATATTTTGGAGAGTTCCAGCGTTCATTTTCGTGTATATAATTTTTGATGAACTGGCTAACCGATTTGATATCCTGATCTACTCCCCAAAAATCGGTGTTCTTTGCTTTGCCTACTGCGCGACTTATTCCTGTTCCAACCGGATCCATCATTACGATGTCAGAAATATCAAGAATAGAATAATTATTATCCTCTAATTTGTAAGGAGCAGGTCCATTGCCCGAAGGATCATTTACGATTACACGCCGCGGACCCATTACGCCCAAATGCAGCCACATAGAAGAAGAACCAGGACCTCCATTAAAAGAAAAGGTAACAGGTCGTTTAGTCATATCCGTTTCTCCATCTTTGGTATAAGCAGTATAGCCAAAGGAAGCAATAGGTTCGTCTTTTTCATTTTTTAGAATCAGCGTACCAACGATAGCTGTATAGTTGATCTGCTTATTATCGATCTTAACGCTATGTTTTGTAACAAATTTTTCCGGGCGGATAGTCGAAAGACTGTCGGGTTGTGAAAAAGACTTTTTAAAAGAGACAATAAATAGTAACAGGAAGCAGGTTTTGATAAATTTTGATGTCATATGAAATAATTATGTTTATGATGATATTATATGATGATACTATTTCAAAAGCTTTGCAGAAACAAATTCACAAATCACAATTTCATTTCGGAGGCTCAAAAAAGCTACTATATACTTCTTTTAAAGACAATGCATCGATAATTTAGATTTCGCCAGGCTTCATAGCTGCAAGGTCTATGTTCAACTCTATAATCAGAAAGTGTTTTAAAAAAATCAAAAGCCTTATCCACAAACTTTTTGGCTGTTTGAGGCAATCCTTTACTTTCAATAAAATAGCCGATCTCAGCAACGGCAGTAGCGGCTGGCTCAAGAATACTTACTTTTCTTTTGTCCATTTATCAATGAGTTTATAAGCATGTTTTTTTCCTGCAGCCAACGATAGTTTCTTGCGAGAGTTTGTTTTTAATGCGGCTTGCAACTGCAATGCCTGGTACTCCTTTTCGGGAATCAATACATATTTTTTTTTGTCAATTACCAGTTGAGTCATAGTTTTTCTTTAGTAATTCAAATTTACAATAAATTGCCTGGTTTAGGAAACGCTTTGAAAAATACCGGTGCCCTCAATTTTTTCTGACCTCGTGTAGTGAGCTAATTAAAAGTATATGCTGATTTCTTCAAGTAATCAATTATAAATCCTCGCCAAACGGACTATTTTAATTTAAAAAGTGATCGAATTTGGAAATTTATTTTTGCCTTAATTGATTTCATCGAATACTATTCTCTGTATTAAAAGATTCATATTTTCATAAATTAGTTTTCCAAAATTGTTCCATGGTTCTGCGCAGATGAAGCGTAGTATTTTCGCGCTGGCTGATTCCATGATCGCGCATGGGGTAAGACATCATACTGAATATTTTATTGTTTTTTATTAATTCGTTCACAAGCATTTCAAAATTTTGATAATGGACATTATCATCCGCCGTTCCATGAATGATTAGAAGATTTCCCTGTAATTTTCCCGCATGGGTCAGGGGAGAACCTTCACGGTATCCTTCTATATTGTCTTTTGGTAAACCCATATAGCGTTCCTGGTAAATATTATCATACAATGTTTGCAATGCTACAAAAGAAACGGCAATACCTGTTTTGTAAACATCTGCATGACGGAACATACCATGAAGCGTCATTTGTCCACCACCGCTCCAACCCCAGATACCAATTCTTTTTTCATCTATATAAGAATATTGCTGTATAATTTTCTTTGCGGCCATTGCCTGGTCATCGGCAGCGAGTAATCCAATTTGGCGGTAAATACATTTTCTGAAAGTACGGCCCCTTGGAACATTGGTTCCGCGATTGTCGATACTAACGATGATATATCCCTGTTGTGCCAGATATTGGTGCCATAAATTATCACCAGTACCCCAATTATCCTGTACGGTTGAACCAGCAGGTTCGCCATAAACATGAATAATCAGCGGATATTTTTTTTGCGGGTCGAAATCAATTGGCTTGATCATCCAGGCATCCAATACTATTTCACCAATATCTACTTTAAAAAATTCTTTTGGCCTTAACCCTAACGCACTCATTTTTGTTTTCAATTCAGCGTTGTCTTCCAGTAACTTTAATTCTTTATGAGAAGCCAAATCAATCAGAGAAATTCTCTTCGGAGTTGTAGCGTTTTCAAAACTATGTATTGCATAGTTAGCATCGGTGGAGATTTGATAGGAATGCTGGCCTGCCATCGTAAGTGGCGAAACTCTTTCTGCATTTCCTTTGCCATCGAGCTTGCTTCGATAAAGATAACGTTGGGTAAAGTTTTCAGGCGACGCAATATAATAAACATAGCCACTGATGGGGTCGATACAGTTGATCGATACTACATCGAAGTTTCCTTTCGTAATCAGGCTCATTTGTTTCCCATCTTTCGACACTTTGTATAAATGCGTCCATCCGTCTTTTTCACTGGTCCATGTAAACACTTTATTATTATCCAGCCAAACAATATTATCATGTATATCAAGGAAGGCTTCATCCTTATCAGTAATAATATTTTGTAATGACATATTAGTTGTATTACCGATCCATACCGTATTCGTATTTTGTAATCGATTTAGTTGTTGAATCAATACTTCATTGGAATTGGGTATAAATTCCATTCTGGCTAAATAATTATTTTTTGGATCGCCGGGTATATTAAACCATTTGGTATTTCCCCCGGTGGATGATATTACACCTACCTTAACAACGGAATTATCAGTGCCAACTTTTGGATAAGGCAAAGGAATCGGTTTCGAATAATTGGAGTCTACATTGTTAATCATATAGAAAGTACCTACATCTTTTGTATCCGACTGCCAATAGGCAATATTTTTTCCATCAGGGCTCCACCGAAAGCCATCACGATTTCCCAGCTCTTCTTCATATACCCAGTCAAAGGTTCCATTAATGATTGAACCTCCACCATCGTTAGTTAATTGAGTTATTTTTCCAGTTGTAATATCTTCTACATAAATATTAAGTTTACTTACATAGGCCACTCTATTTCCCTCTGGCGAAAATTTAGCGAACATGAGCGTAGCTTCTTCCAGCCCTTTTCCTAATTGGGTTAATTTACCGTCCGCTATATTCAATACCCAATAATCGCCTCGCGAATTTATTCGCCATACTTTACGGGTATTGGTAAATACTAATAATTTGCTATTATCATCCGACCAGCTATAATTGTCAATAGAAAGTGGTTTACCAGCACCGGCTGGGATCAACTGCTGCGCATTCACTAAAATCTTTTTTGTGCCACTCACTGAATATAGTACGATATCGCTTCCTTTAACAGATGCATTGTATTCAAGCGTTGAGTATCCTTTGTTATCCTTCATCCATCGCAATGGCCCGTAGCCTTTAACAGTATATAACCTGTTTTTGTAAATATCTTCTAAGGTTAAGGCCTTGTTGGATTTTTGTGCAACAGTATTTGTATTTGATAAAAAAGTAATGGCGATAAAAAATATTATCAATGTTTTGGTGTTCATCAGCTATTGTTTTTGTAATATTTATTTATTTATTTTTTGAAATATATCGATCTCATAGATGGACCAATTGTATAAAGAATCGTTTCCTGTCTGTATTATTTTAATATACCGTGCTTTTTGATCAGGGAATTTGATGGTTGTTATTCCGAGGGATCCCTGGCCCTCTGCAATTGGATTGCTCCAGGTAGTATTATTATTGGATGTTATTACAGAATAACTTTTAGGCGAATCCCACAAGGCCCATGTATTATCCAATACGATTTTGTAAAAGGAAGTTGATTGTTTCAGATCGATTGAAAACCATTGCCCCCTATATTGTTTTTTTGTCATATTCCGCCAACCGGTCCAATGATCTCCATCAATGGCGTTTTCAGCAGGAACTTCAATCGGAATTTTATCGTCACTGAAAAGATATAAACTATCTTTTACAGAGGCAGTAGCTGTCCATAATTTTTTATTAAGCTTAATATCAATGTCGGGCAGTGGTGGTAATGATTTTGGTGAATGAATGCGTAATTCTCCCGTTGCAATAAAGTTCCAGGAACCCGGTGATGCATAAAACATAAGATAGTCATCTGTCTCTTTATAAAAGCTAATTCCCTTTATAGTTGACAGATTAACGCTCTTCCAAATTAATTGACCATTCACTTTAATTGAATTTAACGTTGCGAAGGATTTCTTTGGTATGCCGATAATTGCTTTTGTGCCTGCAGGCGAATTCAACGAAATGGAATAATTGGTACCCGATTTGTTTATGATAACATGTACAGGGCCTTTAATACTTGGTACAGTTACCTTAATATTGGTGAGAAAAGCTTCTTTTGGTAATACTTCAAAGATTTTCCAGCCAGGTTCTACCGGTGAAATACCAGCGATTGTTTGAGAAAGATTTATTACAGGTGGATTCCATCCATGATTGAGTGAAGATACATCATCAAAAGCATCGATCCAGGAGGCCCACCATCGGTCGTAATGTTCCCATAATGTTGTGAAGCTTGCCGGTATCATTGTTTTGTACCGGTTGTACATTCTCAATAATGCATACTCTTCTTTTCCTATTTTACAAAGCGCTTCAAATACCCAGCGGTCGAAGAAAGAACTGGAATAGGTTTTTTGCGTTAATACGTTGGAGAAAATGGCATCCCATTTTGTTTCGTCGGCAAGCCCGGCATTGATGGCCATGGCATTGGCTCGGTCATCCGGTTCCGTTACCTGGTCCGATATATAAAATTTTCCTTTCCAAAATTTTGAATTAAAATCAGATCTTATACTTTCCAGTTTTATGTTGATTGCCGGGGTGTCTTTTTCATTGCCGCTTAGCATTGCGATTTTCTTTAACGTCTTTAAATCGATATACATAAAACACTGTTCAGTTACAGCAATGTCTTTATTATCTTTTCCCCAATCGAACCATTGATTCTTTTTTCCGAATCGATACGTATTGAAAAGAAAGTTCTTAGTGGCGGGGTAAACTTTTTTAAGCGATGCTTCATCGCCAGTTTGCAGGTAGTAATACCATAATCCGTACTCACCCAAAAATTCCAGTTGTTGCCCCGGATAAAAAGTAGAATCAAGCGGTCTTAGTACAAGTTCTTTACAAAGCTTGTGCGAATTTTTATCAAAAGCATAAAAACATTGATTCAATTCTGGCGTTCCATCTCCCCAAAACCCTACCCGTTCCCGATCGGGGCAATCAAAAAACCAATCACGCATGCATAGATAGGCTGTTCGTTGTCCTTTTTTCCACAGGATATTATAATCATTATCATTGCATTCAAACGAGCCGGCAAGTTTTGTATTATATCCTGTTTCCCGATACTTAACAGCATTTACTTTTACACCTGCAGGAATGTTATATACTGCTCCTTCTCCACTAATCCAGTTTTTTGCTTCATAAGATTGTTTTCCTTTTTTGGTGACAACCGTTTCCGTTTTTGTAAGATATAATACCAAGGTATTACTCGAATTAAGACTGATCATTTTGCCTTCAATACTTTCTACTTCAATCCATGGTTGAAACTGACAATTATAAGGCATCTGGCAAACTAATTTCCAGGGTTTGTTTTCTGTATGTGGTAAATCTTTTGATAAATAAACATAGGGCTTCAACCCATAGTCTTTGATATGCGGGCTTGAACCGGATATTTTTTTTTCAGTCTGCGCATTTACAATAGTAACTTGAATAAAGCACGCAAATAAATTGAAAAGGATATATCTTTTATTCATTGAATCATTTTCTATTATTCCTAAATTAGTTGTTGCTATCCGATCATTTTTTAAAATCCTTTTTCGATAGTATAAATACCTCCAACAACCGTAGTAAACTCAATCGTTCCATTCGAATTCTTTTTCAATTTAATTTTCTTTCCATTGTTGATGACAATAGCAGTAGGTTTTGCCTCCAGTTTGCACAACCCACCTGATTTTGAGATTATTTTCAATTGCTTTAGTTGCTTGTTTTCCCAGCTAAAGTCCAATTCAAATCCTCCTCTTGCGCACACTCCTTTAAAAGTACCATCCATCCATTCGTCGGGTAACGCCGGAAGTAATTTAACAAATCCGTCTTGCGATTGCATAAGCATTTCTGTAATTGCAGCAGTTACTCCAAAGGTTCCATCTACTTGTAAAGCTCGTCCGCATAAAGCAAATAAGGAAGAACAACTTTGCTCTTTAATATACCCTTTGTAAATTTTATTAGCTCTGTTTCCATCATTCAACCTTGCCCACAGAGCCATTTTCCATGCTCTCGAAAAGCCAGTCGTTCCATCGCCTCTTTCTTCCAATACTTTTTTATAGGATGCAATCAATGCAGGTGTTCTTTTTTCATACAACACCTTTCCTGGGTAAAGCCCATACATATGCGAAAAATGGCGGTGATTTTCTTCCAGCGATTTCCAGTCATCGGCCCACTCCTGTAAAGAACCATCTTTACCAATTTGAGGTGGAACTAGTTTTTCCCGGGCAGATTGTACATTTTGAATGAATGCATTGTTTTCATTTAATACATCAGATGCTTCTATAAAATATCCAAACAGGTCATAGAGTATCTGCATATCAATGGAAGAACCGGCGCAAATAGTAGTTCCCTCCCGAAAACCTGCCGTTACTTCATCGAAATATGGTTTGTTTCCGCCACCATCCGGAAAATTTTCGGGTGAGGTGGAAGGGTTAGTGACCAGCCATTTTCCATTTGGATGTGGCACCAAAAAATCCATAAAGAATTGAACAGAACCTTTAATAGTTGGATATACTTCCTTTAGATAATTTTTATCCTTCGTATACGCATAATGCTCCCATAACTGCGTGCAAAGCCAGGCACCCCCTACTGTAAAGGTTCCCCATGTTGGCCCATCCATTGGCGCAGCCACCCTCCATATATCTGTATTCTGATGAAATACCCATCCTTTTGCTCCGTAATGTTCGCGTGCCACTTCCGTTCCCTGGTCGGTTAATTCCTTAACCATTCTAACTAACGGTTCGGAACATTCGGATAAATTACTACTTTCTACCGGCCAGTAATTCATTTCCGTATTTATATTAGTAGTGTATTTGGAATCCCAGGATGGATTCATATCATCATTCCATATGCCCTGCAAATTGGCAGGCTCGGTTCCAGGTCGGGAACAACCGATCAGCAAATACCGTCCAAAATTATAACTCAATGCAGAAAGTGAAGGATCGGGGCTCGTTTGAATTTTTTGTATCCGCTCAGGCAACGGCAAAAATGAATGCTCATTGACTGGTAATTTTAATGATACCCTGTCGTAATACTTTTTGTAATCAGTAATTGATGATTCAAGAATAGTGGTATAAGTTTTATTGTTGATTCCTTTTAGATAATCATCCACCCGTTGATGCTGATTGCCGCTTACATCTTTATAATTCACAAAATTTGTAGCTGCTGCAAAATAGAGTGTAACAGCATTTGCATTTATAATTTGTAAATCAACGCCGTCTGTTTTTACGATACCGCCTTCTGGTATTGCTTTAATTCTTGCTTCGTAGTTTAATTTGCCAACAACTCCCATATAGTCGGCCGATTTCCCGGTAAGTATTAATCCATCATTACCGTAAGGATCCATTCTGAAATAATCAGTAGCATAATTAGAATGCGTTTGATTCCTCACTCCTCGTAAATTTGCAATGAACGAAATGCTGCCTGGTTTATCGGCAGTAATACGAATAACAATTACCTGATCAATGGCCGACGCAAATACATCACGTTGATAATTGACGCCGTTCGATTGGTAAGCTACACTGGTAATTCCGTTTTCAAGATTTAGCCAGCGCTTGTAATTGATCACGGAATCCTGGTTGTTGAAGAACAAATGAAGATTGGCCAGGCCCTGGTATTTTTGTTGTTCAACAGGATAGCCCATTAGGAAGCGACCAAATAAATTATGTGCTGCTAAATATTTTTCTTCAAAAACATTTTTTTGAATTTCTGGTAACACCTTGTATCCGCCTTTTACTACGGTCGAATAGGGTCCGCCCGACCAAACTGTTTCTTCATTTAATTGGATGCGTTCTTCGCCATTTTTTCCGAATACCATGGCCCCCAATCTACCGTTACCAACTGGCAACGCATCTTCCCATTTAGCAGCAGGCGATTTGTACCATAATAAGGTAGATGGATTAAATCCAGTTGTATTTATTTTTCCTGGAATATCTGAATTTTGCCCGTGAAGAGTTACGGTAAATAAAAATAAAATAGTTACTGAAACGTGAGTGATAAATTTCATAATGAGTGATGCTTGTTTAGGTGAAAACGCGAAAAATGCTTTATTAGAAAATACCTATTCGTATGTTTTAAAGATAATGAGTTTTAATCAATATGTGCAGTAGAAACGGAAGACGAATAATAAATGGTGATGATATTTAAAACCATTGTAAGTACTTTTTTTCGGGGGTACGAATTATAACCCAAACTTGAGATCATGTTTTGATAGAAATTAGTCCATCTTCAACTCAATAACTTTATTGGTGGGCTTTTGCTTTTTCCCCATTCCACCGGCGAGATACCATTTATTATTTGAAGATTTTGTAATATTTCTCAGATCCATTACTGAATTACCAATCGGTTTAATTCGGAAACTTCCTTTTTTTATATCATAAATTAAAACGGTTTTATTGGGCGCTACCGGCTTCTTTTGTTGATAGGAGATTCCATTGTAGTTGTAGGTTTGATTACTACCACCCCAGAAAAAAATTCTACCATTGCTTTCGAAAGCAATACTTCGATATCGAAATTCGCCGGGATAGGTGCCTGTATTTTTCCATTCAATTTTTAACGGATCAGTTTTGTCAATAATGCCTTTATAAAATTGACGCGAGGGGGGATAGTTTTTAGAAAAAACAGCTCCACCCAAAAAGTAAATCGTATCGCCAACTATTGTACCCGCTCCACCGAAAACAGCAGCGTTGGGTTCATTAGGAAGTAACGTTGCTAACTGCCAGGTATTGGTAATTGGGTTGTATACCTGAACTGCGCGTACGTTCGACGAATCGTTCCAGCCACTAATAACATACAACAGTTTATTGTCGGCTACTGCCTGCCCATGATCATCGATAGCTATTGGAAGATCTGCTCCCTTTGTACATGTTTCTGATACAGGATCAAAAATGAATAGTTGCCTGGAAGAACGCTCCTTTCCATCTGCATAAACTGCATATCCACCAACTATATACGCTTTATTGTTAATAACAGAAGCAGAAGAAGCTAATCGCCCCATTGAATCCGGCATCTCTCCAATGATGTCTGATTTGCCTGTTTGAAGATTCACGCTCATTATTTTTTTATGAACACCCGACCAGGTTTTACTTGAATCAATTCCATAAAATGTATATAAAAAATCGGATCCATTCTTACTCAAAATAGCCATCGAATGATTGGTAACTGCTTCGGGAAGGCGGATTTCCTGCGAATAAATAGTAAGATGAAATACCTGTAATGCAACAATAAATAACAATGTCGTAAAATACTTTTTTAAATGCATGCTGATGAAAGATTAAGGAAGTAAGGTATAATGACCATGAATACAAAGCCATTGATTGTTTTCTTTTACAAAAAGACGCGTAGATTTCC
>JANNEK010000191.1:0-5573 GCA_031378605.1 Chitinophagaceae bacterium
GTCCTTTGGTTCCGCTTGATGGCGGTCGTTTTGCTTATTCTGATCAGAATGATCTTTATCGTCGTGTTATAATAAGGAACAACAGGTTGAAAAGATTGCTGGAGATTAAAGCACCGGAAGTGATCCTTCGTAACGAGAAAAGAATGTTGCAGGAAGCTGTTGATTCCTTATTTGATAATAGCCGGAAATCAAATGCTGTAAAAGCTGAAGGTGGTCGTGCTTTAAAATCACTTAGTGATGTATTGAAAGGAAAACAAGGACGTTTTCGCCAGAACCTGTTAGGTAAACGTGTCGACTATTCTGGTCGTTCTGTAATTGTTGTTGGACCCGAACTGAAATTGCATGAGTGTGGTTTGCCAAAAGATATGGCTGCCGAATTATTTAAGCCTTTTATTATTCGGAAATTGATTGAAAGAGGAATCGTAAAAACTGTAAAGTCGGCCCGTAAACTTGTCGATCGCAAGGAAGCAGTTGTTTGGGATATTCTTGAAAATATTTTGAAAGGTCACCCGATTATGCTTAACCGGGCCCCAACACTACACCGATTATCAATTCAGGCATTTCAGCCAAAATTGATTGAAGGAAAGGCTATTCAGTTGCATCCATTGGTTACTACAGCATTCAACGCCGACTTTGATGGTGACCAAATGGCTGTTCACGTTCCATTAAGCAGTGCTGCAATTTTGGAAGCACAACTCTTAATGCTTTCCTCACATAACATTTTGAATCCTCAGAATGGGGCACCGATTACTCTTCCTTCACAAGACATGGTACTTGGGTTGTATTATATTACAAAGGGAAAGAAATCTACAGAGACTGAAAAAATGCGTGGAGAAGGTAAAGCCTTCTATAGTGCAGATGAAGTTTTAATTGCGCATAATGAAGGCAAAGTAGATTTGCACGCTTATATTAAAGTCAAAACCGATATCCGCAACGATAAAGGTGAGTTAGTTAGAAAATTATTGGACACAACTGTTGGTCGTGTTATTTTCAACCAGTTTGTTCCTAAAGAAGTAGGTTATATTAATGCACTATTAACCAAGAAGAATCTTCGGGAAATAATTGGCGATATAATCAAAATTACCAACGTTCCTAAAACTGCTAAGTTTTTGGATGATATCAAACAACTGGGTTTCCGTACTGCCTTCCAGGGTGGTTTGTCATTTAATATCAATGATCTCATTATTCCTTCTATTAAAGAGGAAGTACTTGAAAATGCAAAAGTTGAAGTGGATGAAGTGTGGGGTAATTATAACATGGGACTTATCACTAATAATGAACGTTATAACCAGATTGTTGATATTTGGAGCCGGGTAGATACTCGTATTACAGAAACGTTAATTAGAGAGTTGAGCGTAGATAAACAGGGATTTAATTCCGTGTTCATGATGCTTGATTCGGGTGCACGTGGTAGTAAGCAACAGATTAAGCAGCTTTGTGGAATAAGAGGATTGATGGCTAAACCAAGAAAATCCGGATCCAGTGGAAGTGAGATTATTGAGAATCCGATTCTTTCTAATTTCAAAGGGGGATTGAATGTATTGGACTATTTCATTTCTACCCATGGTGCCCGGAAAGGTTTAGCTGATACTGCACTTAAAACAGCCGATGCGGGTTACCTGACACGCCGATTGGTAGACGTAGCACAAGATGTTGTAATAAATGAAGAAGATTGTGGAACCTTAAGAGGCATTGCAACAAGTGCACTAAAAGACAATGAAGAAATTGTTGAGCCATTATACGATCGTATTATTGGTCGTACATCACTTCATAATATTTATCATCCGGCTACAGATGAGATTATTGTTATTGCAGGTAATCAGATTAATGAAGACATTGGTAAAATTATAGAAGAAGCAGGTATTGAAATTGTAGAAATTCGTTCTGTGCTTACCTGCGAAAGTAAGCGGGGAGTATGCGTAAAATGCTATGGTAAAAATCTTGCTACCGGTAATCTTGCCCAGAAAGGTGATGCTACAGGAATTATTGCGGCGCAGTCGATTGGAGAACCAGGTACACAGCTTACCCTTCGTACTTTCCATGTGGGTGGTGTTGCAGGATCTGCTTCGGTAGAATCTTCTCTTGCTGCTAAATTTGATGGTACTATTCAATTTGATGGTCTCCGTTCTGTAACTTCAGAAAATAGCGAAGGAAAAAAAGTTCAGATTGTTATCGGCCGTACGGGCGAGGTTCGTATTATTGATGTGAAGAATGATCGTATGCTTATTACAAACAACGTTCCTTACGGAGCAACCTTATTTGTAAAAGATGGCCAGCAAATTAAAAAAGGTGATATTATTTGTACGTGGGATCCATTCAATAACGTAGTAGTTGCTGAAATTGCAGGTCAAATAAAGTTTGATGCGGTAATTGAGGGTATTACTTACCGTGAGGAAGCTGATGAACAAACCGGGCACCGTGAAAAGGTTGTTATTGAAACCAAGGATAAGAATAAAATTCCGACGCTTATTGTTGAAGGCAAGGATGTAAAACAATATAACCTTCCTGTTGGATCACATATTACTGTTGATGAAACAGAAGATGTTCGTGCTGGTCAGGTGTTGGTTAAGATACCAAGAACGATGCGTTTGCAGCGCGACATTACCGGAGGTTTACCACGTGTAACCGAATTATTTGAAGCACGTAATCCGGGTAACCCTGCAATTGTTTGTGAGATAGATGGTGTGGTTGCCTTTGGAGCTATCAAAAGAGGTAATAGAGAAATTGTTGTAGAAGCAAGAGATGGGGTAATCAAGAAATACCTTGTTCCGCTTTCAAGACAGATTTTAGTACAGGATGGAGACTTCATTAAAGCAGGTGCGCCATTATCGGATGGTCAAATTTCTCCAGCAGATATTTTATCGATTAAAGGACCTTTTGCCGTTCAGGAATATGTAGTAAATGAAATCCAGGAAGTATACCGACTTCAAGGTGTTAAGATCAACGATAAACATATCGAAGTAATCGTTCGGCAGATGATGAAGAAAGTTGAAATAATGGATCCAGGTGATACTCGTTTTCTTGAAGAAGACCTGGAAGATCGTTTCGACTTTAATGAAGAGAATGATTGGATTTATGATAAGAAAGTTATTTCAGAACCTGGTGATAGCACTAAAATGAGAGCGGGTCAGATTGCAAGCTTGCGCGAAATTCGTGAAGAGAACTCACTACTTCGCCGGGCCGATAAGAAATTAGTTGAGTTCCGTGATGCAAACCCGGCTACTTCTCAGCCAGTATTATTAGGAATTACCAAAGCGTCGCTTGGAACTCAAAGTTGGATTTCTGCCGCATCATTCCAGGAAACAACCAAAGTGTTGAGCAGCGCTGCAATACAGGGTAAAACGGATGAGATGTTGGGCTTAAAGGAAAACGTTATAACTGGTCACCCGATTCCAGCAGGTACTGGTTTACGTGATTTCGATAATATGATTGTTGGTAGTAAAGAAGAATATGAATTGTTGCAGACTTCAAGAGAAGCAATGGCTTTTGATGAGGAAGAATAATATTCTTTTATAAAATAAAAAGCAGGAAGGAGATCACTTCCTGCTTTTTTATTTAAACCTTCAGTTTTCAATCCGAAAGTTCCTGTTAATTTTTTTAACACTTGTTTTCATTCTAACCCATTAACTTGCGCAAAACGGCTTTTGATGAAGCAAATTTCTACTCCCCTAAGTATAATAGCATTGATTGCAACAGGAGTGTTGTTTTACCTCCATTTTACCCATACCGAGCAATTGAGAAAGCAAATTTCAACGAGCGTTGGCAATAGCCACGACAGTACTAATTTTCGAATTGCCTATTTTGATATTGATTCTCTTCAAAAAAATTATAATAGTTTTAAAGACGCCGAAAATAAGATAAAAGCAAAAGAGAATGCTATTAAAGGGCAATTAAGTGAACTTAATAATCGCAACCAACGACGATTAAAAGAATTGCAAGATAAGGCGACGGGAATGAGCCAGGCAGAAGGAGAATCTGCACAGCGGGAACTCGCGCAATTGCAACAGAACTTTCAACAAAAAGAATTGGAACTCGATCAGGAATTGAAGCGTCTTCAAATGGATGAGATGAGCGGCCTTCAACAAAAAGTAGAAATCTTTCTCAAAAATTATAATAAGGAAAAGGGATATTCTTTTATTGTTTCGTATCGGCCCGGTGAATTTATTTATTATAAAGACACTGTTTATGATATTACGATGGAAATTGTAAATGGATTAAATGCCGAATATGCCAAATCTAAAAAGTAAGAATAGCATACTAAAATTTAGTAAAGAAAGCGCGGTAATTTACTGCGCTTTTTTGTTGACCTGATTTACTTATCTTCCAGTATAATTTATTTAAAATGGCAGAACAAAAAAACGATTTTAAACCTTCTCTCGGGCTGGTTGACGCTACGATGATCGTTGCCGGCTCCATGATTGGTTCAGGAATTTTTATTGTTAGCGCAGATATTACCCGCAATGTGGGTAGTGCTGGCTGGTTAATAGTTGTATGGCTTATTACGGGCTTTATGACACTAACTGCTGCATTAAGCTATGGAGAGTTGAGTGCAATGTTTCCAAAGGCAGGGGGACAATACGTTTACCTGAAAGAGGCGTTCAATCCGCTTGCAGGATTTTTATACGGCTGGAGTTTTTTTGCAGTGATACAAACGGCCACTATTGCTGCAGTAGGTGTTGCCTTTTCAAAATTTGCCGGATATTTTCTCCCGATACTTGAATTAAAAGATGAAAATATATTGCTTCAAATTGAGGGCTTCAAAGTATATCCTGCCCAACTTGTAACGATTGCACTAATTATTTTTCTTACTTATATTAATACGAAGGGAATAAAAGGTGGTAAATTAATTCAAACCACTTTTACAGTTACCAAACTGTTATCCTTATTCGGACTTATCATTTTTGGATTTTTACTTGCCGGCAAAACTGAAATCTGGAATGCCAACTGGGCAACAGGTTTTACTGCTGTTCATGATTTAGGAGTAGATGGAAAAGGAGTTGTACCAACTTCATGGCTTCCGATTGGCGGGTCTGCTTTAATCGGAGCTATCGCCGCAGCAATGGTAGGATCTATTTTTAGCAGCGATTCCTGGAATAATGTAACATTCATTGCCGGAGAAATTAAAAATCCGCAAAAAAATATCGGGCTTAGCCTGTTCCTCGGTACCCTCATTGTAACGATCATCTATGTTTCTGCGAACCTGATGTATTTGAGTGTTCTTCCATTGAATGAAATTGCATTTGCTCAACAGGATCGTGTAGCAGTAGCTGCTTCCAATGCAATATTTGGAAATATTGGTACCTATGTGATTGCTGTAATGATTATGATTTCGACTTTCGGTTGTAACAACGGGTTAATACTGGCAGGAGCAAGAGTTTATTATACAATGGCACAGGATGGTTTGTTTTTCAAAAAAGCAGGAAGCCTAAATAAAAATGCTGTACCAGAATGGGCGCTTTGGGCTCAATGTGTACTAGCAAGTATACTTTGCTTAAGTGGTAAGTATGGCGACCTGCTTGACATGGTGGCTTTTGTAGTAGTTATTTTTTATGTACTTACTATCATTGGTATAT
>JANNEK010000213.1:0-6029 GCA_031378605.1 Chitinophagaceae bacterium
GAAAATATTTTCAGAGATTTCAAAACAATTATTTGTTGAACAGTTTTTAAACACTTCTGCATATAATGACCCGGTAATAGAAAAATTAATGCTGTGTATCGTCTTCTTTATTACCCGAAACTCTTGCAAGCATCGCTTCAATTTCTCCAATGCGGCGTAACTGATTTTCGAGCTTCTTATTATGTTCGGATACCTGCTGCAAATCATTATTTAATTCATCAAGGAAACCAACTTTCTTCATTAATTGCTGCCGCTGAAAGTTTGCTTCTCTTAATTTATCTTCTGCATCTGCTAACAATCGGGTAAGGCGTTGATTTTCCTCCATCATAGAAAGATATTTCAGCTTCATTTCGTCGAAGTCTTTTGTAAGCTTAAAATAAGATTGCTGCAATTCATCATACTCAAAGTTTCGGTTTTGGGGTTGAACGATATAAGTTTCTACTTTTTGTATTCTTTCCTGTAAATAATTGAATTCTCCATACGCTTTATCGAGGCGTTCATTCATTTCTTTAGACAGGGAATGCTGCTGACGTATTTGCTTTATCTCTCCTTCCTTATCGGTTAATGCTTTTCTTAATTCTCTTAATTGTGCATGAAGGGTTTCATTAACTTTTAAACTTTCGAGATGTTTTTGTTCAGAGTCTTTTAATAAATCAATATGCCCCAGTAAGAGCGTGATGCGATGATTGTGATCGAGTAAATTATTTTGAGCCTGCTTTAACTGCTCTAAATAATCCATGGTTGGTAATTCGGCAGGTTTATTCGTATGCTCTGTAAGTAATTTTTTTGTTTCTTCCCGCATCGCATCCAACTCTTCTTCCAATTGTTGCTCATTTTCCCTGGCTTCGTCAACTTTTTCTTTCAATTGTTCCTGTTTCTTTTCGTGCAGCTCCAGCTCTTCATAATATTTCAACCTCCATTCTTCGGCTTCACTAATACTAACTGCGTCGGGTTGTTCATTAATTTTTATTGTTTTTTTGCTGGCAATAAAAAAGTGGATAGCAAATCCCAAAATAATGGCACCCACCTGGAAGATGATGATTTCAACTAAACTGATCTGCAGTGCAAGCAGAATGATTTGTGTATTCATAACGGTTCGGGGATAAGCTTTTAATTCCGTTTATTCGGAAGTAAAGTTAAGAAACCGTTCTTCAAGGGATTTTGATTGAGAGGTAAGAATTGAAAAACCACCGATAGGGTGGTTTTCATTGTAGAAAAATAAGACGCTTATTTGATTAATGCAAGCATAAAATCGAATTAATTTTTAGGCACTGTTTTTCAGCCTTTTACCAATGTACCTACCTTTTCTCCGGTCACTACTTTCATCAGATTTCCAGGTTTATTCATATCAAAAACAATAATAGGTAAATTATTTTCCATACACAGTGTAAAAGCGGTCATATCCATTACCCGTAGATTTTTAGAAATACATTCCTGGAAACTAATCGTTTCAAATTTTGTTGCAGCAGGATCTTTCTCCGGATCGGCTGAATAAATCCCATCTACCCTTGTTCCTTTTAAAATAACATCAGCCTGAATTTCGATTGCTCTAAGAGAACCTGCTGTATCAGTGGTAAAATAGGGATTGCCAGTACCTGCTCCAAAAATAACTACCCTTCCTTTTTCTACATGGCGTATTGCTCTTCTGCGAATATAGGGCTCGGCAATTTGTTCCATTTTGATAGCACTTTGTAAACGTGTAAACACTCCTACTTTTTCAAGCATTGCCTGCAGAGCCATCCCATTAATTACTGTTGCCAGCATACCCATATAATCACCATGTGCACGTTCAATTCCTGTTTCCAGTTCATTCATACCCCGATAAATATTTCCCCCACCAATTACAATGGCCACCTGTACTCCTACTTCAACAATTTCTTTTATATCACGGGCATATTTTTCTATAATCACCGGATCCATTCCAAATGACTTATCTCCCATCAACGATTCTCCGGAAAGCTTTAATAAAATGCGTTTATATTTTGGCAGCATGAAGTGTATTTGCAGCGCAATATACGAGGTTCAGCAATAAAAAAGGTAAAATGTAAAAGGCAAAATATAGATTGTAAAAGAGTAGAAGCTATAAAGTTTTTTTTGATTTGCATTGATGGCAAACCTTTATTAGCAAAACTTAACTTTCTGTACCATTAAATAAAAGGATAGAACTATTGTATACAATCTTTTTATTTAAATACTTTTTTTCGATACAATTTTTCTTAAAGCATTCCTTTATCATAAGCAAGTTTAATAGCCTGTGCCTTGCTGTTTACATGTAGTTTCTGATATATATTTATAACATGCTTTTTGGCGGTATTAGGACTGATATTTAATTGAGCCCCTATTTCTTTATATAAAAAGCCTTGTACCAATAATTTTAAGATCTCCTGTTCCCGATCACTCAGGTCAAAAAAACTTTCCTGCACAGTGGCTTTATGATGATTTACCATGGTAAGTTGATTCTTTTGAACCAACTGCAAAATTTTATGGGCAATACCGGGTGATATGGGTCCTGCACCACTTTCACACATTTGCCAAAGCATATCTGCTATTTGTGGCCCGCTTTCATCTTTTAGTAAATAACCATAGGCGCCTGCCTTGATAGCTTTGAAAATTTTTTCCTCATCATCATAAATCGTTAGCACCACAAATTTTATTTCAGGATACAAAGATGATCCGGCGGCAATAGCAGCCACACCATCCATATTCGGCATTTCCAAATCCATCAATACAACTTCAGGTCGTTCAGTAGCATGTACATAGCGTAGTTTATGCAAAAAATCACTTCCATCAGAGGCTATCAGAGACGCTATAAACATTCCTGTTCTCTCCAACTTATCTTTAATGATGTTTCGGTTACTGGCTTTATCATCTACAATGCCTATTCGTATCATAAAAACTAATTACTGCAATTTCATTCATTTTCTGTAATGCTCCTATACTACTTTTGGATTAGTATTTCTGTGGGTACCAACATTTCAATTGAAGTACCCTTGTCGGGCTCAGATTGTATCGAAAGTGTAATACCGGCAGTTAAGGCCCGGTCGCGCAAATTTGCCAATCCATTTTGTTCATTGCCTGCTACAAATGTTTGCCCTGGAAATCCTTTTCCGTCATCCTCCACTACAATTTTCCAATCCCCGTTTTTATAACTACTCGAAACCGTTACATTTTTCGCATATGCATGCTTGATTGAATTGTTAACTGCTTCCTGCACCATACGAACCAGGTGCAGTGCTTTTGAACCTGTTAACGCAAAATCGGGGGGAGCCATTCCTTCTACAATAAAAGTAATTTGTGGATAATATCTTCCGAAAGGTTGTACAAAATTGCGGATACGGAGTAAACAATCATCGGCAGTGTACATATCCTTCTTTAATGCCCAAATGGTTTCGCGCAACGAAATAATAATATCCTTGGAGGCATATTGAAGATCATTCATCAATTCTTTTCTTTTCAAAATATTTTCTCCCAGTTGCAATAACTCCGTATTATACAAAACCGCATTAGCATAGGCTCCCAGGTTATCGTGCAAATCTGCCGATATTCTCTTACGTTCCTTTTCTTCAGCTTCAGTTACGGCCTTCACCGACATTCTTCTTTCCTCTTCTTTCATCAATTGCATTTTCAACTTTTCCTTTTTACGATAACTATTAAATCCCAAAAAAGCCATCCCAACAACAAACAGTAATAAACCCATTGACCCATAAACTAAATTATTCTTCTGCACCAGGTCCAGCTTTTGCAATACAATGGTCGTTTCTTTTTTCTGTACCTCATACTTAGTTTGCAATTCGGCAATAGCGCCGGCAGCATTCGTTAAATAAAAAGAATCCTTAGCGGCAATTACATCTTCCAATGTTTGCTGGTATAATTTTGTATTACCGGAAGCCTTATACGAACGTGCTAATGCTTCGTAATAGGGAAGACGAAGATTTATATTATTATTGAATAGTTTCCCCTTGCCAGATGTGCTATCATATAAATTCCCCTGCAACAGATTCTGTTTGCAAAGTAGAATCGCTTTATCTACCTGCCTGGTAGTTAAATAAAAGTCAATCAGCATCAGGTTATCATCAACAATCATTTGCGGGCCACCAGTCATCTTTTTTCGGATATCGAACATCTCTTTAAGCGATGCTTCTGCTTCTTTAAATTTTGATTCCTGCATATATACATCGGATTGCACCCGAAGCGCCGAAGCAAGGGTATTCAGATTCTCTACTTCCCTGCTTACTAAAATTCCTTTATTTATAAAATACTTTGCTGAATCTGCTTTCCCAATCATTTGATAAGCATTCGCCATATTAATATATATCGCCGATTGGTTCGCCTTAAATTTTTTAGCAGACCCTGTAAAGGAAATTGCCTTATACAACCATCCAAAAGCTTCCTTAGGTTCATTTCTGGCAATGGAAATTGATGCAATCGTATTCATATTGGCAGCAGCACTCACCGAATCTTTAAATCTTTCTTCTTCACTTACCAACTGAAACAATATTGAAAGGGCTGTTTTAAAATCAGACTTAGTGCCAAACGCCAGCGCCTTTGTTCGAAGAAGTTTAAAATAAATATCCCGGGTTACCGGATCTTCTGCATTATTATTTGGCAACTCTTTTTCAATAATTGAAAGAGCACTATCGGTCCAACCCCAGCGAAGATTTGAATTTGCAAAAGCAATTTCGGCCAGGCTTTTATTATGGCCGTTACTTTTTTGAGCCAACTTCCTTGCAATAATTACATATTGAGCCAGGCTATCGCGATGTATACTATGATGCTGTTCCAATAAAATTAAAATTGCTTCCAGTTTTTTTTGATTGGTGTCAGCCTTTCTGAATGCGGCCGACAAGCTATCAATAATAGTTGTTTGACCGGTTGCAGCTACCGGCAACAAAAGCACCGAGATAAGTATTGATCGTAAAAAACGTCCCATTGCAGTTAGTCCTTTTCAAATTAATACGCAAAATAGCCTTTTGCAATAAGAAAGGCCGTACTCCAAAGGGAGTAGTAATACTCAATGTTCACACGTATCCAAAAGGAGTATTGCGGGTACCCAAATTATTCAATTTTTTTACACTCTCATCTTTCCATTATCCAATTGATATCGTAATTGGCATCAAGTAATCTTAGTAACCCAACAAATAGTTCCTCATCCTGCAAAGACCCCTAACCTGCATCATTTTATTATGCTGCAAAATTTTATTAAAATTTAAAAACCAAAACCAATTTATGGCACAAAATGTAGAGAGGTATGTAATAAAACACATATCCGGAAGCAAAACAAATCAGGTTGAAGAATTTGATTTCAATAAGCAGGAATTATCCATTGGCCGTGCTGCCAGTTGTGATATTCAATTTGATCCTGAACGCGAAATTTTAGTAAGCCGCGAGCATGGAAAAATTGTGAAAGACAATAAATCTGCTTTAACCTTTACAGTAGTAGATAACAACAGCCGCAACGGAATTTTTGTAAACAAAAACAGGGTAAAGGGTTCAGTAAAAATTGAGCCTGGCGATGAGGTGCAATTGGGGAACAATGGTCCGGTATTTTCTTTTGATATCTATCCAAGACCACAAGACATGATGATGACTACCCGGCTGGTAGAAATTCCGACAACTATTAAACCTACTACCATTTCAGAAATTCAGGAAGTAAAAACGATTACTTCGGATCCAATTAAAACAGGATTGGGCAAACAAACAGTAGAAAGAATGCTGGTAGCTGAAAGAAAAAAATCGTTTAATAAAATTGGGGCCATTGCTGCACTATTAATTGTTGCGCTTGGAGTATTAGGATATGCTTTCAGAAATAAACTGTTTCCAACAAAAATTATCGCTGGAGGAAATGATACAATTGTTATAAAACCGCAAGATTCAAATAAAAAAACACCTGCACAAATTTCTGCTGAAAATGAAGACAAAGTAGTTCAGATTGAATTTGGCTGGCAATTGTATGATGCATCTACCAGCAATGAACTATGGCACGAGTTTGTACCTATTAAAGGACAGGATGGACAAACAAATTTTACAGC
>JANNEK010000221.1:0-12503 GCA_031378605.1 Chitinophagaceae bacterium
GATAAACAAAGTATAAATATCGTATGGTTTAAAAGAGATTTGCGGTTTACAGACCATGAGCCTTTATATACTGCACAGCAGCAAGCCTTGCCAATACTTATGCTGTATTTTTTTGAACCATCTGTTATGGCTAATCACGACAGCGATGTCAGGCACTGGCGTTTTATTTACGAATCGTTGCAGGAAATGCAGTTAAAGCTGAAAGATAAAAATGTACAATTGTATATTTTTCATAATGAAGTTGAAGTGGTATTACATGAGTTGCAAAAAAGTTACGACATAAAAAATATTTTTTCACATGTGGAAGTAGGTAATAAAATAACTTATGACAGAGATATTGCGATAAAAAATTTTTGTAGATACAATACTATTGAATGGAAAGAATACCAATTAAATGGTATTATACGCAAACTAAAATCAAGAAGTAAATGGCAGCAACGATGGCAGCAAAAAATGACGGAGCCGCCTAAATTAGTAAGTGAAAAGGGGTGGAATATTTTACAACTTGATAAGACCCTGTACAATATTTTAAAAGGGAAAAAAATAAGTGCAGCAATTACAACCCACAATAAAAACTTTCAACATGGCGGAGAGTATTGGGCTTGGCGCTACTTAGATAGTTTTATAAAGGAACGCTGTGTAAATTACAGCAGGCATATTTCAAAACCATTACTAAGCCGAAAAAGCTGCAGCCGTTTATCTCCATATCTGGCGTATGGCAATATTAGTATGCGTATGATTTATCAGTACACCAATCAGCACTATCAAAAATCTAAGAACAAAAGAGCCGTTGCAAACTTTATCTCCCGTCTGCACTGGCATTGCCATTTTATGCAAAAGTTTGAAGACGAGTGCAGCATGGAATTTGAAAATGTAAACAGTGCATATAGTCAATTGGTAAAACCTAAAAACGAAATATATATTAAAGCATGGCAGGAAGGTAAAACTGGTGTGCCGCTTGTTGATGCCTGCATGCGCTGCCTTGCAGCAACAGGTTATATTAATTTTAGGATGAGGGCAATGGTAGTTTCATTTTTTGTTTTTAATTTATGGCAGGACTGGCGGGAGCTTCATTTTTTAGCCCGGCAGTTTTTAGATTATGAACCTGGTATTCATTATCCGCAATTGCAAATGCAATCAGGTGTTACGGGTGTAAATACTATTAGGATTTATAACCCGATAAAAAATTCTCAAGAGCATGATACCGAAGGGTTATTTATTAAACAATGGGTTAAGGAATTAATAAATATACCTTCAAATTTAATTCACGAACCCTGGAAATTGACTGCTATTGAACAACAGTTATACCAATGTATTATTGATAAAGATTACCCTGCGCCCATTGTAGATATTGAAGCATCACGAAAAAAAGCGAGTGATATTGTATGGAGTTTTAGAAAACAAGACAATGTGAAAGCTGAAGGGAAACGTATTATACAAAAGCATACCAGCAACGCAAAAACACGTTCAATAAAAAAGGATATACCTAAAGTGTAAAAACTTAAACTAAACTAATTAAGAAAAAAATAAAGCCATGAGCGAACAAATATTATCTGTAAAAAATATTGACCGAATTATAGAAATGGCATGGGAAGACCGCCCCACATTGGAAGGTATTGAAATACGATTTTAAATAAAAGAAAATGAGGTAACTGTCATAATAAGGAAAGAAATGAACGCAAGCAGTTTTAAAATGCGACGCAAAAGAACTAATAGCAGGGTTACTACGCGTGGTGTACTAAGAAGTGATACTATAACCCGTTTAAAAAGTAAACTGCAAAAAATAATTACTCCTAATAAAATAAGCAACCGATAACCATGCAAACTTTACTTATTGATTCAAATGAAACGCCACCCATTGAATTTACCACTGACTACAATTTGATACTTGAAAAAGTACGGCATATTAATCCCGTTCAATATGCTAAAACAAGAAATTTTATTAATGGTGCTGTTACTTACTTATCGCCGTATATTTCAAGAGGAGTGATTAGTGTAAAGCAGGTACAGGAATTGATGTTGGAAAAAGGATACAAGCCATACCAAATTGAAAAATTTTTACAGGAATTAGCATGGCGTGAGTATTTCCAACGGGTGTGGCAGGTAAAATGCGATTTAATCTGGAAAGATTTAAAACAACCGCAACCGGATTCGCAGCATCATCAGATGATTACTGCTTTGCAAAATGCCACAACAGGTATTAGCGCAATTGATAAACAAATAAAAAATTTGTACAAAACAGGTTATATGCACAACCATACAAGAATGTATGTGGCGTCTATTGCCTGCAATATTGCCAAAGCACATTGGCTGCAACCTTCAAGGTGGTTGTACTATCATTTACTGGATGGGGATATAGCAAGTAATAATTGTAGCTGGCAATGGGTGGCTGGTGCTTTTGCCTCAAAAAAATATTACTGCAACCAGGAAAATATCAACAGGTACACACATAGCAAACAGCAAAATACATTTTTAGATAAGCCATACGAAGAAATAACTGACATGCTTATTCCGGATGCTCTTAAGGCAAGTAATGCTATACCATTGCAAAGCAGTTTACCGTTAACAACATTACCTGTTATTGATAACACAAAACCAGCGTTAATTTATAATGGTTATAATATTGACCCTGCATGGAGAAAAAATGAAGATGTAAACCGGATTCTATTATTAGAACCGTCGCATTTCAGCAGGTACCCGGTTAGTGAAAAAGTGATAACGTTTATAATTAATCTTTCCAAAAATATAGCAGGTATCCAGGTTTATTGTGGCGAAGTTTCTATGTTACAATCTTTATATAAAGAAAGTAAGTTCAGTGCAAGTGAAGCCTTTATTGCAAAAGAGCATCCGGCTTTTAGCCATTATCCCGGTATTAAAGACAGCCGTGACTGGATGTATCCGCAGGTAACGGGCTATTATCCTTCTTTCTTCAGCTACTGGAAAAAATGTGAAAAATATTTGAAGCAATATAACTGAACACAAGGGAAAAATCTTTGCTAAGAACCTGTCTAAAATTCATACTTCTAATAATATAAGCCGCAGATTCGCAGATTAAAAAACCTCAACTTGGAAAACTTATCCGTACTACATCTGCGAATCTGCGGCTATACAAAAAAATATAAAATCATTTTTAGACAGCCTCTAAGTAAACATATCGAATTGCTCAAAATTAATAAACGTTTTAATGGTTGGCAATACTGGGCAGCATAAGCACGGAAGCAGTATATTTACGTAAGGTTGTTGCGATAATATTTTTTATTGGAGCAAAAACGATTTAAAACTTACCGCCTTGGCAGTACAAAAAATTGGCTACAAAGAAATATAGCTTTAGAGATATGATTTATATAAAAATAGCAACAATTTAAAACTACAATTATGATTAAAAAATTTACAGTAGCAGATATTCTGCTGATGAGCTCTGCATTTCTTTCTCTTATTTTTTCCGAAACGCTTTGGTTTAAAGGGGAAAGGGAATCTGCTATTTTTGTTGGCCTTTGGGTACCATCTATTATTGGCTTTAGTATTTATTTAAAACTTTTAAACAACAAAAAGAATGACTAACTTAATACCCTACTTTGCAGGACTAATTACATTAATGTTTGGGGCAGGTTTTTATTTGTCCCTGCAGGAAGCAAAAAGAAAAAAGTAGTACCTTATATCTTCACACTACTCATTTACTTTATGTTTATCGAAATGCACAATAAGCATTTCATAAATAATAGAGTATACTCTTTTGGCAGCTTAATTCCTGCAAATACAAAATTTTAAAGCAGACAGATTGTCTTTCATTAATATAGCTTTAATGATATATGGGGCTGAAGTAATTTTATTTTTAAGTACGTTGAATGACTGGTAAATTTTTTTGCCACTGATATTCCTGTTAAGCAGCAGTTCGTCAAACAGATTATTGTATGCATCAACCAATCTGCCAGCATGAAAAAATTATTCAATGATGAATATTTTATTTTCTTTTATTAACTTCTTAACTACCAAAATTTTTATTTATAAACTTCTTTAAAGCCCTTCTTCGGGCAATAGATGGTTAAATGGTGTAGTTCTTTAAATAAACAAGAGCAAAGAAAATGTGAACCCATAACAGATCAAAGTAAATTTAGCGGCACTATCAAAGGTTTGTTTGCAAAAGCAAATAGCACATCTTAGCGGTATGTTTTTTTACTTTTTTAGCTTCCAATCTGTTTTTTGCAAATATGTTACTTTTCGCGCTATTAATTCACTAATGCATTAATTTCTGTATCGTCTTATTTCGGCTTATGTTTGATCGGCTCATTTTTGATACTTCTAAAATAAATATTCAATAAAAATAAATTAAAATTCATTATTCATTGTTAGCATCCACATTGACTTTTTCTAATACGATATGCTCTTCAAATTTATTATGTATAATGAGTATTAATAGTCCAAAAATAATAGCAGATAAAATTAGTAATGTACTAAGTAATCCACTTACAGAAAAGGATAACCTTATCAATATAGTCGAAATGATGAAGCCGGAGTTTCTAATAACTTTATGAAATTCATCTGTATGAAAAAAAGAGAATAGTAATAAAATAACATCTGCAATTATTAAAATAGTAAAAAACTGTTCAAAGAAAATATTGTTTAAATTTTTAAATGAAATAATATTTTTTGCGCCTGGATCGATAGTACTTATACACCAGTTTATAAAGGAATAAATAGCAACTATAACAAGTACGGGTACTAAAGATGCAGCAAGTATTTTTTTTATCTTTATAAATTTTGATATTCCATCGATTTGGAGTTCATTATTAACAACGGTTCTGTATCTTTTCTTACTTTGCCGGTAGAATTGATAAATAAGAAAAAAAAGAAGTACTGATGCTACCAGATCATACGTAAACTGTAAGTCATATTTAATTTTAAACCAATCGGATGAAAGAGATAAAGTGGAGAGGTCTTTAAACAACCGTCGGATAATTATGAGCGTAATAATTTCATATTGCTTGCTGATATAAGTAGTAATAGATTTTGGGAGATAGTGTATTAAGAGGTATACTTCATAAACAAGTATAAACGAAAAGGGCGTGTAAATGGCGGCAATAGGATTTTTGAGTAAATCTGAAGATGTATTCGGGGAAATAATACCAAAATCCACCAAGTAAATAATTGTCAAGTGAATCAGGAAGCTTATAATGGCTATTACCAAAATAATCCGCTCACTTCTTTTTTTGGTTTTATCCGAAAGAAGATTTTGGTAAAGAATCTCAAAATTATTTTTAAATGGCATTTGGAAGATTTATTCTAAATTTCATAACAAAGCAAAGCAGTAAATGTTTTCCTTTTGCGAGATAGCCTGAATTTTGGCCTATATCTATTTTGCATACTTTACTTAGAGGGGCATATGGGAATCATACCAGTATTTCTCCAAAAAATACTCTCTTATTAATCGTTTAGTTATTTAGTTCTTATAAATTCTCTACGCTGCATACTGTACATGGCTTACATGAAAATATTTTTGCACTTGCCTTCTGTCATTTTTCCGTTTATTCATAAATTCTTCTACATTGTTTCTCATCTGAGCCTTGTTGATAGGGCGTTTCTTGCCAATTACATTTGTTTTTAAATCTTGATTTACGTACTCCTGTGCATTTAGTTCAGGACTATAAGGTGGCAGAAAAAATAATTCTATCCGATGGTTGTTTTCTTCTAACCATGCTTTGATTGCTTTTGTTTTGTGTGCAGAATGTCCATCTACCACAAGGAATATTTTTTGTTGTTTGTATTTAATAAGCCGTACTAAAAATTCAAGAAATACACCGCCATTAAATGTTCCATCCAATATCATAAATTCTACATGACCTTTATTACTTATTGCAGATATCATGTTTAACGAAAACCGTTGCCCTGTTTTTTTTATTACTGGTGTTTCGCCCTTGGGAGCATAACTTTTACCTGCTTGATGGTCGCTTCGCATTCCTGCTTCATCTTCAAAATAAATAGTTGCATTTTCTTTTGCAGCTCTTTTTTTAATAGCCGGATATTCTTTTTTCAACCACGCCTTTACTCGTTCGGGATTCTGCTCAAATGCTTTGGTAATAGGCTTTTGAGGCGTATACCCCCAACTTTTTAAATACCTACCCACTTGCCAACGACTCAACTCAATGCTATATTTATTGAGTATTAATTGTTGCACAGCTTCTCTTGTCCACAAGCCAAAGGATAGCTTCAATTGATCAGGCATTTTATCCTTTACTAACTGGCGTACTTCGGCAGCTTGCTTACCATTTATTTTTTTACCGCCTTGTACGCCTCGTTTTTTGCTGTATAAACTACGCCGACCCTCTGTTTTATATTTATTCCAAATCTTATTTACACTCCGTTCTGTTATGCCAAATATTGTGGCAGCATCTTTTTGTGTACCCTGCTTCTTATTTAAAAAAAAGACTAACCTAAGCCGTGTCTCTTCTTGGGCTTGTTTGCTTTTTCTTCTCTTAGTAATTATCTGCATATGCAAATATACGAATAAGAACTAAATTATGCTCTTATTAATATTAGAGCTAAAAACAAAACAGAAATATGAACAATTAGTAAAAAGTAAATTGCTGGCACCATTACAAATGACAAATACTTTTGTAACGATTGACAGCCTGAACGGGCAAAAAATTATTCAGGGTTATGATGAACAGGGAGTAAAAGCACCTATTTGGGAAGACTATGTATTAACAGGCGCAGGGTCATTTTTATCCAACGGTACTGATATGATTAAATTCATCAAAGCTAACCTGACTGAAAATGAAACAACAATTTCCAGGTCTTTGCTGAAAACTCATTTACAACAATTGGGTGGCGAAAATGGGTTGGGGTGGATATTAGCTTCGGCAACTTACAGACTGTTGGGTAATATAAATATTGTTTGGCACAATGGAATGGCAGGTGGTTATACCAGTTTTCTTGTAATTGACAAAGCGAATAATTTTGGATTGGTTGTATTATCTAATAAAGCTATTGATGTTACAAAATTAGGAATGAAATTAACGATAGCAATCAGGACACAATCCTGGAAAGAATAAAATGCCATAAAACATTGCCATCTAATATTTTTTTAATAACTAGAATAAAGACAAGACTGAAAAAAACAGTATTGCTTTTTATTGTAGCTTTTACGTTGATTTTTTGTGACAACCAAAAACAAAAAAAGATACCTACGACTGAAAACGAAAAATTTGTAAAACAATATTTTGAATATTTCAACAAACATGACTTTGTTAAAATAGCAAATATGTATGTAGAAGTAACGGACCTTAAAGACCCATCATTAGGACAAGGAATTGTTAAGCAGACAAGACAGCAGACGATAGAAAAATACACAGAGCTTGTAAAAATTTTCCCTGACTTACACGACCAGGTTATCCAAACTTATCCCTCCGGCGACAATCATATAATTGTAGAATTTGTATCAAGTGGCAAGGGATCAGACAACATAAAATTTGAATTATCAATCTGCACTATTTTGACAATTGAGAAAGGACTTATCACCAAAGACTTTACGTACTTTGACAATTTTGACGAAGAAGAAAATAACCCTTAAAAGAGTTACCAGGAATAGCGCAACTGCTTTGTAACCTATAGAATTTATTGTTGTAAACTTATAACGGCCGGGATAATTAATTATTGAAGCGATTTACAAAGCAGGTAACAAATAATGGATATTCGTTAAGAATTCGTAAAGAAAATCTACCATACATATAATAGCCATAAATACCGAAAAATTTCGGTAAATACATCGGTGCAATTCCTCATAAACTAATCTTCTTAATCACCTCCACATAATTGCGGCCAACTTTATGACTGATGCCATTTTGCAATACCACGTAATAACCATTAAGATCTTTATACACTTCTTTTATCATATTAATATTAATGATAGCAGAACGATGAATACGAAAAAATATAGCCGGGTTTAATTTTTGTTCTAAGATACTAATACCATAGTTGCTGAGATAGTTATTATTATTGCTATGCAGTTTGGTATAGTCACCTTCAGCTTCCATCCAAATAATATCGTTTACAGATAATGAAATCATACGGTTGCCACTTTCTACCAATACTTTTTCAGGATAAGCATTGTAGCCAGCCTGCAGTGTATCCGAGAGGTTTTTAATGCTCTCCAGATTTTTTGAAGTAACAGACAGGATTTTATTTACTGCTTGTGCAAAGCGTTCCCTGGTATACGGTTTTAAAAGATAGTCAACCGCATTATTATCAAATGCTTTTAATGCATATTTATCAAAAGCCGTGGAAAAAATAATTTGCGGTATATGCGCAATTTTTTGCAGTACCTGAAAACCACTGAGGCCGGGCATTTGAATATCTAAAAATATTAAATCAGGTTCAAGTTTGTCAATGGCAGCTACAGCTTCAGGTCCATTACTGCATTCCTTTATTACCATTAATTGTGGAAAGTCAGTAATATACTGTTGTATCAGCAGCCGGGCATCATCTTCATCATCGCAAATAACTACTTTTTTATTCATCAACGTTATAATAATTTTTGAAGCAGGATTTTTAATTCTTCAGGCGTACTGTTTTTGGCAATAATAATACCATTGGGATCAATTAAAAAATTAGCGGGTATTGCCTGCACACCATAGTTAATTGCAGCCATACCCTGAAAACCTTTCAGTTCACTTATGTTTATCCACGACAATATATCCTTTTTCACAGCCGCTTCCCAATCTTGCTTTTTAGTATCAAGTGATACAGAAATAAGTGTAAATTTTTTATTACTGAACTCACTGTAGATGGCTTTAAGTGCCGGGTGCTCTTTGCGGCAAGGCCCACACCAGCTTGCCCAAAAATCAACCAAAACATATTTTCCCCGATAACTACCCAGCGCTATTTCTTCGCCGGTTAAATTACTCATTGAAAAAGCAGGTGCCAGGGTATTTATTTGTACCGATTTTGCTCCGGCTATTTTCGTTGCTGTATTTCTTCCGTCCGGGCTTTCTTTGGCCCATTTTGGTAACTGTAAAAAGTAGGGCTCAGCAGTGGCATAGTCAATAGAGAAAGACGCGTAACGCATAAAAGCGAACAGAGATAACAATGGATTATTTTTTTCAGTCAAATATTTTTTACTGATATCAATATCATTTAGCCGGAGACTGTCAAAAATTTTAGAAAGTTTTGTAAGCCCCGCGGTATCATTTTTTTCATTGAGTTCTCCATATAAGGGGAAATAAGCAGGACGTATCCTGTCATTTTGTGTTAGTTTTATAAAAAGAGGTTGCAAGCCGCTTTTATCGTTTATAACAATACTATTATTATTGATGCTCAGCAAAAGTTCATTATTAGCGAGGAATACATTGTAAGGCTTTACAGATTTATTGCTGGTATAAATCTCAGCGGCTAATGGTTGCGCTAATTTCTTTTTAAACATTTGTGGTTTGCCTGATAATAAAAAGCTGTCTGTAAATTCATTTCCGCCTGCCTCGTAACGGATATATAAATAACTGCCTGTAAAAGCTTTTATATTGCTTGTTTTAATTGTATAATAAAATGGTTGTGCGCTTAAACTTAAACAAACGAATAGTATGGCACAGCTTATCATTATTCTTTTCATAAGAAACTAATTAAGGGGTATGCTGAATGAAAAACATAAACCGGAAGGGATATTTTTTAGTACGTAAATTTTTTCGCCAAACAATTTTTCAAGGCGCAGATTGGTGTTACGCAACCCAATACCCTTATTAAAAATTGTTTCATCAAGTTTCCCTTCATAACCAAGGCCTGTGTCACTTATGCTGATGCTGGCTTTATTACCATCTTTTTTTACTGCTATAGTAATACTGCCGCCTTCAATATTGGGTGCAATGCCATGCTTAATTGCATTCTCTGTTATAGGTTGCAGCAACATCGGCGGCACTTTGGTTTGCAGAAGGCTTTCATCTATATCAAATATTATTTCCAATCTTTTTTTTAGTCTTTCTTTTTCCAGCTCCAGCGTTATTTTAGTGAACTGCAATTCTTCAGCCAATGAAATCCATTCCTGTTCACTCGCCTGCAGGCTGTATCGAAATGTGTCTGCAAGTTTTGCAATCAATACCCTGGTATGTTCCATCTCTTTTGGTACGGATGCGCTGATAGAATTAAGGGTATTAAATAAAAAATGCGGTTGTATTTGCGCCTTTAAAGCATTTACCTCACTATTGTAAGCTGCCTGCATCAGTTCCTTTTCTTTTTGTTTTTGCTTTTGTGTTTGTAAATAAAAATCGTACACATGAAAAATAGCAAATTGAAGACAATAAACCAGACCGGGAATATACACATCCCACCAAATACCATCACCACGTAAAACGCCATCTCCTCTTAAAGACTGAATAATCCTGTATAAATTAAACCAGCAAAAAACCCATAAGGGGGCAGTAATCACATGCATTAGCAGTTTAAAAAATAAAGGCTTATTTCTCCATTTTACAAAATAGAGCCACCACAGCGGCAATGTAAGCAGGGGTTTTAGTAATAAATAAGATATGCTTGTTTCAGGCCAGGTATTATCATGGCCTGTGTACCAAATGGCATACCAGTACTGAAACCCAAAAAAAATATAGAAAGCATATACGGCCAGCAATTGCCAGGTTTTTATTTCCAGGAATATTTTTTGTTGTAAAATTTTTTTTTGCTGCATTATTATTGAAGATAAAATTTATTCTTTTACCAGTATTGACTTTCCTTGCCTTATACGTTTTACTATACCTGCTTTAAGGGTAGCAATATTCAACACCGGATTTTCCTTTAATGCTAAAAAGCTAGCTTCAAAATTTTCTTTTATTTCACCTATTTTACGCTTTGGAAAAATAAGTTGTGCAGTTTGTCTGCAATAAATATCAATTAGTTCAGCATTTGTAAAAGTTTTATTTGCAATTAAGCTGTCAGCTTCGAGTGTTACGGTTTTACCATAATAATCTGCTCCCATGCCAATGGGTACTTTAGCTTTATACAAAGAAGTTAAAGCCATTTTTTTGTACTGTAAAAGCGCTGCATACCTTTCAGGATAAAGTGTGGCTTTACCTGTTACATCATATTCTGCTGTATGGTCAATATTAATTGTGGGTATCACAGCCATGCCTGCCCGTTTAAATAATTTTGCATCATTTAATGTCATGCAAATTTTTTTTTTGGTTTCACCCAATCCATTCCAGCCATAGCCGGGTAAATGAGCCAACGCATCCACACCTATTTTTGCACACAGCCTTGCATCGTCTGCAGTTTCAACATGTGCAAATACACGCAAACCAACTGCATGTGCTTTTTTTACAATATAGGCAGCTACTTCCGGCGATAAACCATAGGTCTCTACTTTTTCTGCTTTTCTTTTCGAAATATAATCGGCAGCATCCATCAAGCAGATTTTTATATGATCGGGTTTGTATTGCATAATTAGTGGCCATTTGGTATCCACATCTGCAATGTTGTCTAAAAAATAATAAGCATCATTTTCTGCAATCCTGCTTTTCTTTACTGAGTCAACATATTTGAATTGTTCCAATGGAGCATAAAAGCCCATCTCCATAGGTTCGTAAGGATAAAAGCCATGACCATATGTTGCGGTCAGCAATCCATTGGCATAAGTAACATCAATTATTTTCGCTTTTGCCAACGCTGGTCTTGCTGCGGCAGCACCCTTACCATGGTTACCCATCACCTGTACATAAAAAACACCATCCTTAATATATTGCTGAACTATTTCTTTTAAGCCATAAGTACCGTCTAAATTATGTGTATGTGCGTCACCAAATGGTGGAATACAAAATTGGTTTTGTAAATCAATCACACTATCAATTATTATGGGTTTTTTAAAAGTGAACAGCCCGTTTTGGGTGTACACAGTTTTAGCAACAAAATGATTATGCATCCACCAGTTGCCATTTCTAAACTCATATACCTGGGCCTGAATTAAATAAGCAATTAATAACAGGCTTACAGCGAGCATTGTTTTTTTCATATATTGATTGTTATTAGTTCTAATTTCCTGAATTAAATTATAGGGAGGCTGAAGTTTTCGCCGAACTGCATTAGCAATCGATAAACAACATATTGCCGTTGGACGGTAATTAAGGCAGTTCAACGGAATATGATATTAAACAGCGTATACCCTTACTATTTTTGAATTCTAAATTGAAAAGAAATGAAAAAAATTATCACAACAATCGTATTAGTATGCTCAATGGCAGTTGCTTTTGCACAGGGCAGTAATAAAATAGTTATCAGCTTTAACAATACGTACAAAGCTGTATATCATCTGGCCTTAATTATTTATACCCCCGATGGCAAAAATGAAACAAGGGTTTCTAACTTAGAGCCCGGCGAAACAAAACAATATCAATACCCCGAAGGAACAGCCCTGTTTATTGCCAATTTGCAACAGGAAGCCTATGCCATGAAGGGGAACGATATTAAAGCTTCAGGTATCAAACCATATATTGTGTTACAAAAAACAGATGATAAAAAAATTATTAAACTGGCTG
>JANNEK010000289.1:0-3170 GCA_031378605.1 Chitinophagaceae bacterium
CAGCCAGCCCACCAATGGAATGTCCAATAATAAAGTCTGGATTAAATTTCAAAGTAGCTTCCTCAATTGATTTAGCATAAATCAAAAGGTCAAAATAATCAGGCTCGGAATAACCATGCCCCGGTGCATCCAGTGCAATAAAAGTATAATTTTCTAGGCCCATAAATTGTAACAACTTTCTCCATCTCCAAGAATTTGACTCCCAGCCATGTGCAAGCAATATGTGGATTTTGCCGCTTCCTTTTTTATACGTTTGTATTCTCAGACCATTGACTTCAATGAAGCCTTTTTCGAAAGAATCAAGGTGCTTTCTGTGGTAAGAGAATACCCTGCCATTTTTTGGTTTTGCAAAAAGTGTTAATGCTTGAATCAAAGCAGCTCGCGGTGAAAATAAACCTAAGATGTTGAATTTCCACCCAATAATTTTTACTAGTACTTTATGGGGTTTCATGGTTTTTTTGAAGAATGCCTTGCCAGAAGCTTCCAACTATTGCTAATACAAACGTAAGTTTCTGTAAAATAAAGATTTAAGTTAATGTCATTACCTCTATAAGTTATATCAAAGTTACCTAATCCGGTAAGAATGCCTGTTTTATTGACAACGATAGCTCGAAAAGTATCAACCGAAATGTAAGCATCCGACGAACTACGTTACATCGAATTTTAATTTTTGAATGCAAATGGAGTCAACATGTGCATATTTGTTATTTTGGTGTTTGCTACTTTATTCAAAAACCAAACAGTGTAATCATATGGATTTACCTCATGGGCTTTGCATGTACTGAATACTGTATAAAAATGCCCAATATTTGTTGCTGCCTCATGTCCTCCTGCAAATAGGTAGTTTTTCCTACCTAGAGCTAGTGGCCTTATTGCATTTTCAACTAAATTATTATCTATTTCTACTTCACCATGATTTACATACTTTGTTAGTTTATCCCATCGTTCTACACTATATCTTATAGCCTTTGCAATGGGGCTTTGGGGAGTTACATGTAATGCTTGCTTATCCATCCAGATGCGAAGGTCTTGTAATACTGGCAAAGCTTTGTACTCTCTTTTTAATTGCCGATCATTTGCGCTTATTCCTTCTGTGCGGCAGTCATCTTCTATTTTGTATAGTTCTTGAAAGAAAACCAGTGCTTGACTAGCCCTTGTTTTATCGTTGGTCAGAGCTTCGTCAAATTTTCGTCGTGCATGGCTCATACAGCAAAAATGATCTATTGATTCATATAATGCATCTATATGCTCATACACATTGTATCCATCGCTTTGTATTTTTCCTTTATAGTCTTTAAGAAGAAGTTTTGGACCAGCTCTTCCCCTTCCTTCTTGATATTCAAAGTAGGCGTTTTTTGTCTTAGGATCGTTCACCACCCACATATATCCTTGGTGTGTTTTGTCTTTTTTGACAAACATTACTTTTATTGTACTCTCATCAATTTGTACATATTGACTATCCAGTATCTCCTTCCTGAGCTGTAAAGCTACTAGCTTCATCAACGATGCTACTTGATGTGTCCAATCATTCATTGTCGATGGTGGTATCACCACACCAAGCCTCTTAAACATTTGCTGTTGCCTATGCTCTGGTAGATGATCTACAAATTTAGACACTACGATTTGAGCCAATAAACTCACGTCTGCTTCGCATTTCGGTAATGCTTCTGACGGCATTGGCGCTACTTTTATTTCACCAGTTTGTTGGTCTTTATATTTCGGTCTAATTGTTTTTAATACAATCAATTTGCCTGGTCTATATCCAAGCTTCTCTGTCGTTAGTTCTCCTATTTTTATACTACCTTCACTATGATCTACATCAACAATTTGTGTTTCAGATTCTAAGTGTCCGCAATTACTTAGAAGCTTCCTGCCTTTTTGGTTTGTTTTATTTCTTTCATAATCCACCTTTATTTTTTCCGCTGGCTTTATCTGGTCTGCTTCTAAGGCTGCTTCTTCGTTTGATTGAAGTATTGAAAATAAATTTAGAATCTGTGAAGTATCTGGTATGAATCGCTCGCTCTTTTTTCCATAGATCAATCTTTTTAGTTGCTCCAGTTGATGGGTAAGATTCGCTACATCTAATTCATACTTTTGTTTTAAGCTATCATAGCTACTTTGCATTGCCAAGATTTGGCTATGTTGAACTGCTATGATTTCTTCGTAATTCATTTTACAAATATATCATAATCGTGCTTACATATTAAAGTATTTCAGTATATATTTTTCCACATATTTACACTTACACTGTTAGTAAATATCTTGCTTTTTGTTTCATACCTACAAGGCATATTCCAGTCATCAACATTACCAAATGATTGTACTTTATGCTGTAACTTTTACTTTGTTGATCTTGCTTTAATAATTGTTCAAATCGACCCTTTTCTAATCTCTTCATATACATTACATATCCATCAACGTCCCACATTAGCATCTTCACTTTATTTCTTGGCTGATTAAAGAATATGTATACTGTACCATCTGTAGGTATTAGACCAATTTCATTTCTAACAACTCCACATAAGCCATCGATGCCTTTTCTCATATCCACAGCTTCTGTGTAAATAAGATACCTGTGATGATTTGAAAATATTACCATCCAAGCAAAGCTCTAAGGCTTTCTATACTCAATTCTTTTGAAAATCGTATCTCAAAACCACCGTTATGAATTGACACCGATAAAGATGTAGAATTAATTGGGTTTTCTATTTCAAGCTCTACAAATTCCCCCATTTGTAGTTTATTTGTTTTAAGCCAATTATATAGTGTGCCCTTCGGTATACTTATGCGCTTGCTATAAGTCGAAATAGATTCTTCTATTCCTATTCCTTTAAGTATTTCTGCCTTCTCTGCTTTTGTATATCTTGCCATTTGACTTTGTATTTTTTTACAAAGATAGATCGCAATAAAGAGGTTTTAGGGTATGTGGTTTATCGGATGCTTACCAGAATAATGGGTTGGCAATTAACATAAGGCAAACAGGCCAAGGAATCCACCAAGTTCTGCCAGTTATAATTAGAAGCTATATGCCAGTCGAAGAGGATACACTTATCATAATTGAAGAACCTGAAATTCATTTGCATCCTTCAGGGCATGGTCCAATTGCAAATAGAATTGTAGATTCAACCTTAGAAAATTCACATTTAAATTACTTGATAGAAACTCACTCC
>JANNEK010000308.1:0-3306 GCA_031378605.1 Chitinophagaceae bacterium
AAATCATTTTAACCAGGTTTTTGTTTTATTTAAAAATAAACAACAAGCACATAGGGTACAAGGTTTCATAATTCTTGTGTACTTGTACGCTTGTGGTAACCAAATCGTTTTCACCAGGCTATTATTTAATTCAAAAATAAACCACGAGCACATAGGGTACAAGGCTTCATATTCTTGTGAACTTGTGCGCTTGTGGTAACCAAATCATTTTAACCAGGTTTTTGTTTTATTTAAAAATAAACAACAAGCACATAGGGTATAAGGTTTCATATTCTTGTGAACTTGTGCGCTTGTGGTAACCAAATCATTTTCGAAATAGACTTAACCCCACCAAAATGCTGCCGCAATAATACAATACAAGCCAATCAGGGCAAGTCCCTCCATCCAAATAGATTCACCGTCAAAAACAATGAAGGCAGTAACCAATACCGTTAGTGCCAGGGAGGCTAACAGCAGCGGACTTAATACAAATGTCAACGTAGCCCCACCTAAAGCAAAAGATAATAATACTAGCATTGGAAATAATCCAATCGCTATTTGCAGGGAACTATTTAAAATTACACTTACTGAATAATCTGCTTTGTTTCTATAAGCCAACTGAATTCCAATTAAATTTTCAATTGCATTTCCGGCAATTGCAACAATTACCAATCCCGCAAAGGTTTCGTTAATACCCAATGTTTTCATGGCAGGTTGTAATGCATCTACAAACCATTCTGAAACAAAAGCAGCCGCCACCCCGGCCATTGCTAGAACCATTAATGTAAGCGGAAGGGACCATGTTGCCTTTTCCTCGTCGTGCGCAGGCACCAATGCTTTATCGCCTTTTACAGAAAAATATACACTTGCCGACAATACAACCAACAATACAATAGCAACAATAATATCAAGGTTATGAATGTGCGACTCGGCCGGCGTATGAAGTTCGTGCGTAAGTGTAGGAATAGCAAGGGCCGCAAAAGCCAGTATCATTAAAGTTGCTATTAATTTCGGTGGTTCTGAATGAAATTTTTGCGTACCATTTTTTAACCCTCCTACCAGTATGGCAAAACCGAATACCAATAACGAATTACCAAGAATTGAACCTACCAGTGCAGCCTGCACAACCTTATCCAGACCCGCCCTCAACGCAAAAATGCACACAAATAATTCAGGTAAATTACCCAAGGCTGATTGAAGAATTCCGGTTGCACCCGGGCCCATTCGGCTTCCCAACTGTTCCGTGGCATAGCCTACAATAATTGCTACAAACGCCAGTGCAATCGCAGTTACAATAAAGCCAAACACTGCATTGGCATGAGTGTAATGCAATATACCCGCTATCGCAGTAACAATAATTGCAATGCTGATAGTTCTTAGCTCTTTTTTATTCATAGTAAAAAATAATGAAGTAAAACTTCCATCAAATATAGGGCATAACAAAATCAGTACCTGAATTATGGCAGTGTAACGCTTGTAATAACGGGCTAAACCAAATCCAATATATCTATTATAGAAAAACCGGAGGAAAACAAAAAATTCACAAAAAAGAATTGAAGATCCAGCGTTTCGTATAAGGGTTGAAAACCCCCACAGTACATTACAAACGATTTTTTGGTTTAGAAGGTTGGTTTAAATAAATCATAGCAATTTACTTATGTCTGAAAATGCTTATCAGTTGAATTTTGATGACCGGTCTTACTTTTCAAAGTTTTTAAAGTTTTCAAAAAGTATACTGGCTCATATTTTTATAAAAAAAATCTTTTAGTCTATTTTCCAAATAGATTAACATCAATAAATGCATTCCTGAATTTTCCTTCAGGATCATGTTTAATCATCAACGATGTAAACTCAGGCAATCTCTCAATTCTTGATTGAAGTACTGCCGTGTGCATTGTAAATATTTTTCCCCAGTGCGGCCTGGGATTGTAAGGAGCCAGTGCTTCCTCTATAAATGGAAGAACCTTATTAACTGCTTCAATTTCCTGTTTCCAGGTAAAGTGAAATGCCACACATGCTTTTTTATAAAACGGACTCATTAATAAATTATCTGCTGCAATTGCTCTCACTTCCGTTATCATTAAATGCGGCGATACTTTTTCATTGATCTTTTCAATTGCCATTAAACCCTGGAATGAATTTTCAAAAGGAATAAAAAATTCGGATTGTAATTCTTTACCGCTGCTTGGGGTGAAGCCCATCTTAAAATGTGGCATTCGTTCATACCACGGGCCTTCGACAGCCATTTGCTCGGTACAATTAATTGCATCAAGCGCCTCAATAGGATGTAAATTTTTTGTAGCAAGTGTTGCACCATAAAAAGTTGGTACAATAGTTTTTAGATCATCCGATTTACTTTTTATCCAAACTTCACTAATATTTTTATTTTTCCAGTCGGTAAACAAACTTACACTATACCCGGCCGACATTATCGCTGGAAAGTTATTTTCTAACTCACTCATTGGCAAATTTTGATACACCACCTGTTTCATTTTAAAGGCTGGCTGTAAGCCAAGTGTGAGTTTTGTTACTATACCAAGAGCCCCAAGGTTTACTACTGCTCCCAAAAATTCGTCACCGTCATTTTCTTTAGTAAGATGTACCAATTCTCCTTTACCATTTACAAGTTCAATCGCAACCACTGCAGTCGCTAAACTTCCATTTTTTATACCTGAGCCGTGAGTCGAAGTAGCACATGCCCCCGCAACAGAAATATGTGGTAGCGAAGCAAGGTTATGGAGGGCATAGCCATTTTCATCTAAATATTTACAAAATTCACCGTATTTAATCCCTCCTTCTACAGTAATTGTATTATTGATTTTATCTAACGAAACGACTCGATTAAATGCCGATGTGGAAATTTGATTTTGATCACTGTCTGCAATAGTGTTAAAACAATGCGTAGTACCTAAAGCCCTTAGCTTTTTACTTTTTTTTATAATCCCTTGTAACTCGGAAATAGTTTTTGGGGTAAATAAATTATCAGTACTGTATGTCAGGTTACCAGCCCAGTTAGTACGTAGCATTTGGTTCGATTTACATGAAAATAATTGAGGCATAGCCGCACCTGCAGTCAATACAGCAGCAGTCTTAATAAACGATCTTTTATTCATAAATTATTTTTTAGAATAATTTAATTCTTTTATTCCGGTACATCTTCCTTGCTAACTCGTTACCCTGACCAATGCTGATGTATAATAGAACTCAAAATAGCACTTAAACTATACAAATAAAAAAGCCCTTCTGATTTTTACAGAAGGGCTTACATGATATGTCGGGAAGACAGGATTCGAATGCTGACGCTTCGGTCAGCATACTGACATCCGC
>JANNEK010000455.1:0-5687 GCA_031378605.1 Chitinophagaceae bacterium
CAGGCCCGAATTAAAATTGGACCCACTGTTTTTGCAGGAACTATCGAGTTGCATGTCAGGTCTACCGATTGGCAAAAGCATAATCATGATACTGACAAAAATTACAACAACGTTATTTTACATGTTGTTTGGTTTAATGAAGCAGGAAAGAGAAAAGATATACCGGTGCTGGAACTTCACAATAGGGTTCCAATATTACTTTTGCAAAAGTATGAGCAATGGATGATGCAACCGGTTTCTATTCCCTGTAACCAACAACTCATTGAGGTCAACGATTTAATTTGGACCAGTTGGAAGGATAGGCTTCTTGCGGAACGACTCTTGCGGAAATCTCACTCGATCCAGCAGTATTTATTACAGAATAACCAACATTGGGAAGAAACTTTTTGGTGGCTGCTTGCCCGCCATTTTGGTGCATCTGTAAATGCAATGGCATTTGAAGAAGTTGCTAAAAGTATTCCGCTTAAGGTTATGGCAAAAAGCCAAACACAAATTCATCAATTAGAAGCATTATTGTTTGGTCAGGCCGGATTATTAGAGAATAAATTCGACGAAGAATACCCGAATCTTTTACGTGCAGAATACAATTTCCTTAAAACAAAATACAGGCTTCATAAAATTGCCCAGCCTGTTTTTTTTCTACGGATGCGACCAATGAATTTTCCAACAATCCGTTTAGCCCAACTAGCTATGACGATTCATCATTCAACACATTTGTTTTCCCAAATAAAAGAAATCGATTCCCTGGAAACGGTGAAAAAATTATTTGATATAACTGCAAACGATTATTGGCATTACCATTATGTTTTTGATGAATCGACATCCTATATGCCCAAAAAGGTAGGCGCTCAACTGTTTAATTCTATTGTGATTAATGTGCTATCACCGATGTTATTTACGTATGCTAAACTTAAAGATGAGCCATTGTTAAAAAATAAAGCGTTGCGTTGGATGCAGGAAACGCACGCTGAAAAAAATACAATTACAAATATATTCCTGCAACTCGGTATGATTTCAAAAAATGCCTGCGATTCACAATCCTTCATTGAACTTAAAACGGAATATTGCGATAATAAAAGATGCCTCGACTGCAGTGTTGGCAATACGTTGCTAAAAAATGCAACTAGTTTTTAACTCCGCTCATCTCTTAATTTTTTCAGTCGGTAAGAATGTTGTAGCTTTCTTTTCAAACTTCAAAAGAACTACTATGAGAAAATTATTAGCATTCCTTGCAATTGTAATTACTTTTAATAGTACGAATGCCCAGGAAGAGAAACTCGACGTAGATGCTATACAAAAAATACGAAGCCAGGGGCTTTCTAATTCCAAGGTAATGGAACATGCATTTTATCTTACTGATGTAAGCGGCCCCCGACTTAATAATTCATCTGGTTATTTGCGTGCCGCCAATTGGGCCAGGGATAAATTAGCTGAATATGGATTGGAAGCAAAACTTGAAGCCTGGGGAGATTGGGGGAAGGGTTGGGATCTGCAACGCTCGTATATTGCAATGACTGTACCTTATTACCGGCCCTTGATTGCATTTCCTAAAGCATGGTGTGGAGGTACCAATGGGTTACAGTCGGCAGAAGTAATTATAATAACAGCAAAAGACTCGATTGAATTGGATGGTTACAAGGGAAAATTAGCCGGCAAAATAATTTTATTGCCCAGATCAGATACCTTACAGCCAATATTTACACCCTATGCTAATCGTTATGACGATGAAGAATTGAAAAAAATGGCTGATTGGGATCCCAAAAATAAACCAGCAACCGATTCATCACGAGGACCAGCCATGCGGAGAATACAAACCGTAAATATTAATAAGCTAAAGGAATTCGCGAAGCGTGAAGGCGCTATTGCTATGCTGAGTGCAAGTACCCGTGGACGTGATGGAACACTTTTTGTTTCAGGTGGCGGTTCCTATGCGGCAAATGCTCCTGAAAATTTTCTTGATATTATGGTAGCCTATGAGGATTATATGAGTTTGTACCGTCTCGCATCCAGTAATATACCTGTAAAATTAGAAGCAGATGTAAAAACAAGTTTTAGCACAAAAGATATTAAAGGATATAATGTAGTAGCTGAAATAAAAGGAACAGATAAAAAATTGAAAGACGAGGTAGTGATAATTGGCGGCCATCTTGATTCCTGGCACGCATCTACCGGTGCTACAGATAATGCGGCAGGTTGTGCTGTAATGATGGAAGTAGTGCGTATACTTAAAGCAGGTGGACTAAAACCCAAACGAACTATCCGAATCTGTTTATGGGGAGGGGAAGAGCAGGGATTGCACGGGTCAAGGAATTATGTACGAAACCATTTATCGGACACCACTACACGCCGTTCGAATAGTGAAGGAGATAAAGTTAGTGCCTATTATAATCTTGATAACGGAACAGGAAAAGTGAGAGGCGTCTATTTACAGGGTAACGAAGGAGTAAAATCAATTTTTACCAAATGGCTTGAGCCATTCAGCGATTTAGGGGCAAGCACAATTACATTACAAAATACCGGCGGAACAGATCATCAGGCTTTTGATGGAGTTGGTATCCCTGGTTTTCAATTTATACAGGATGAAATTGAATACAATACCCGAACACATCACACCAATATGGATTCATATGATCATTTGATACCAGACGATTTAAAACAAGCAGCAACTATTATTGCGTCCTTTGTTTATCATACTGCCCAACGTGAGGAGAAGATTCCAAGAAAGCCGGCACCTGGGGCCACTCAGCAACGGCAGGGATTTTAATGAATTAGAAGGATTGTAATAGGTTTAGGAATTCGAAAATGTTGAAAAGGGAATAGAGCAAAGAGATCAAGGAGAAAAGAGAATACGGTAAAGAGATCAAAGAGAAAAGAGACAAAAGAGAATGCTGAAAAGAGACGGGGAGAAAGAATGTGAAAGATTGAATATATTTTTATTCAATATTGTCCGACTAAACTCATCTTAATAATTATTAAAAGCCTTTTGCAGAGCGGGTTCCAGCCCCCTCTCCTCAAGGAGAGAGTTGGGGTGAGGTAACTCTTGCAAATGAAGCGTTTAATTTATTTAGCCGGACAATAGTGATTTTTTTTGTATCGTTCTCCTATAATTTATACCGGAATCGGACAACAGCACTTTTTTGTTCGCTGGAAGAAATTCGCATTTCGTATCGTTTGCTTCCTGCCGTTATGATCATTAATGAAGTGTTGGGTGGTATTTTGCCAAGGTTATCTGCATACATCATAAACTCATAATCGGTATTCGGAAAAGCAGTAAGAGTTAACGTGAGTGGCTTATCGGTCAGCATTTTTTTATACAATAATAACGTGTTGTTCAAAAAAACCGTTACCGTATCGCCATCAATTTCAGCATTGTCGTACAATTCAATTTTAATATCAGAAGTATCGATTATTATGGTTTGAACTAATTCTTTTTCCCGTTGCTGGAGTTTTAAATTTTTTTGCAAACCGGCCAGGGTATCATTTTGAAAAACATCCACCGGGAATAAGGAAACCATTTCTTTTTCAAGATGAATTTTTCCTGGAGGACAAAAATTGCTATTACCCATTTCGTGCCCCTTCCATTCTCCATCAAACGATTGTTTATCCGTCAAAAGCCAGTTTAAATCATACGTTTTGATACAGGGAATACAATTGGAAGGAACATTAAATTGTACCACTGCATTTTCAATAATGACCATTCTCTTTGTTTGCGGATTGTACCTTCCGGTAAAATTTATTTTAGTGAATCGGTCTTTATCATAATAATTAAATGCATTGCCCATTATGGAATTATCTTTTGCGTAATAGATATGTAATTCTAATCCATATTCAGGATAGCAGCCACCAGAAAGCTGCGTTCTTTTGCCTCTCCAAATGCCCGTAAGATTTTGGGCATTGGTTAATTCACCAACAATTAAAAGTATAAAAGTGAGGAGAAGGGTTTTATGCATATAACGAATATCAGGTAAATTACCCGAATCCGTTAAAACTAAAATCTAAATTATTTGAACGGCACAGCCATTAGTCTTTTTCGTATTTGAAGATAACTACAGCATTCTTTTGTTCATTTGAAGTAATTCGAACTTCATATTGTTTTGTACCGGCTATTACAACCATTAGGGAAGTATTCGGTGGAATTTCACCAAGGTTTTCTGCCACCATCACCAGTTCATGGTAGTTATTGGTATCGTCTAATTTAAACTTTACATTAATAGCATTGGTGGTTAGCCGCTGTTTCGAAATAACCAGTTTCTTATCGAGGTATACAGAAACCGTATCATTATCGATGGTTCCATTATCGTAAACATTAATGGAAATTTCATTCGCATTGGTTGTAATAGTTCTCACTACTTCGTTTTCCCTTGTAGCCAAAACCTTCGGAATTACCAGAGGAGTAATTTTTTTATCAATCTTTTTTAGTGTATCAATCACTGCAACTTTGATATCTTTTGTTTTTGAAGGCGTTATTTTAGGATCTGTTTTTTTAGGAGGAGTTTTTGAAACAATGTTTTTCTTTGGAGGAATAACAGTATTCTTTTTGATATTTTTTTCAATCGGAGTTGTTTTTTTTGGCTCTACTGGTTTTTCTGTTTTTGCAATTACTTTATCAGGAGTAATTGTTTTTGTTTTATTATTTTCTGCTTCTTTCTCACGCTTAACCAGGAACGGTTCTTTATAAAAATCGGAGGTTATCACTCTTCGTAAGAAAACTGTACCGCGGCCACAATTTGAAGAGTCTCTTAAATTCATACTGGTATAGGTTCCTTCAAGAAATTCTTCATCTCCCGATTTAGAATATTGTAAAAAATAAGTCATAATGCATGCATCACTCACCCCCGACATTCTAACTTCGATCAATTTCAATTCTTCCATCAATACCTTTTTGCTTTTTATATTGAAGGTACCAGCGGCGCTTGCTTTGCCATAAAATATTGTTGAAAGATAAGAGTACGTTACGCCGTCAAAGCGATTGCTTTTTAGGTCAACCTGAACTTCAAGTTTATACCGGTTGCTGTTCACAGCTACTTTATTGCCATCCTCGGTTGTCATATACTCAACCTGGTTAAAATAGCCTCTCCAAATACCTGTTATATCCTGTGAAAATCCGGAAACTGCGATCAGGCAAAATACAATTGATAAAAATTTCTTCATATTCTTAATATACACGAAGCAAATTAATTATTTTAAGTTAAATACGATAATAATCGTAAGCGGCTGTTGGGAAAACTTCGTTAAATTTGCCATTCAGAAAATTAACTGCGATAGTTCAAATTTATGATGAAGATCACTTTCCCAGATGGTGCAATTCGAGAATATAACGACGGCACTTCCGCCCTGGAAATTGCAAAATCAATAAGTGAAGGGTTGGCCCGAAAAGTTTTAGCCGCATCGGTGAATAATGAAGTTTGGGATGCAAGCCGTCCGATTGAAAAAAACAGTCAATTGAAGTTATTAACCTGGGATGATAAAGAGGGTAAGAACACCTTTTGGCATTCATCTGCGCATTTAATGGCGGAAGCTGTTGAGTCTGTTTTTCCCGGAACAAAATTTTGGGTCGGGCCTGCCACCGAAAACCCAAAAGGATTTTATTATGATATGGACCTTGGTGATAAAAAACTTACAGAAGAAGATTTGCAGTTACTGGAGAAAAAAATGAACGAGCTGGCCAAAAAAAATAGTAATTACCT
>JANNEK010000376.1:0-15137 GCA_031378605.1 Chitinophagaceae bacterium
TCTTTTTTGGATTGAAAGTAATTTAACCAAGCCCAGAGGGCTGAAATTTTGGTAAACAAAAAGTGACAGATTATTGAGCCCCATCGGGGCGGCACTTTTGTTTCATTCATTAAAATATTTTTTCAATCAAATACTGAACAACAGTAGGGTCGTGATGATTGATTGAATTGATATTTTACCAACCTATCACGCCTTGACTTTGCTTTTGCTTTGAGAAATGCCGCCCTTACAGGGCTCGGCGGTTTATTGATCTTTTACGCTACCAAACTTTAGCCCCGATGGGGCATGAAAATACAAACGCCTGAATCTTTTTTGGATTGAAAGTAATTTAACCAAGCCAATAGGGCTGAAATTTTAGTAAAAATTTTAAGAGTTAAACGGCAAAGCCCCATTGCTGCGGCATTTTAAATTCAATAAATGAGTTCTTTTTATTCAATCAATATAACACTTTTATATAAGCGCTCAGTTGAACACCCAACTTTATCCATTTATCCTGACTGGCCACTATGAGGCTTGAAAATACAAACAGTTCTATTTTTTGTCTTTAAGCCCCGAGGGCTGAAATTTTGGTAAAAATTTTAATAGTTGAACAGCTAAGCTCCATCGGGGCGACATTTAATTTCAATAAATGCGTTCTTTTATTCAATCAATATAACACTGTTATATAGGCGCTCAGCTTAACACCCATTTTTTTCCATTTATCCTGGCTGGCGATTCGGACATAACAATTTTTTGAAAAAGGAGTCATGGATACCGGTACCAGCGTAATAGGGTTTTCAAGTTTTTCTTTTTTACTTTCTACCCATTGTACCGTAATAAGAAAATCATTATTTACTTTTATATGGTAAGGTTCCAAATCGATATTGAACCAACCCGTTTTAAAATTTTCAACAGTTGCAAAAATTTGCTCTTTACATAACAATGAATCGGGGTTACCATTCTTTAACGAATACACATTCACCCGAAACTTAATATAATTAAAATTATTTCCAGATAGATACCAGTTGAAATCCTTTAACAACGCATTCTTTCGCTTCGTGTTAAATTTCATTCCCATTTCAGAGCCGATGGTTTCTTCTACCGATTTTTTATTATGAATAGAAATCTGGATAAACTTTCCGCTGCCCTGTTTACCAATCACCTCGTTTTTATATTCTTTATTACTTACCAATACCTCTTCCAGCAACGTTATTTTTCGTTGCATACGGATGGGTTCATTGGTTGTATTTAGTAAGACGGCTATCAAAATTTGTTGAGTAACATAACCAATCATACTTATCTGTAAGTTATCCTGCATATTCTCCTGGCCAATTTCAAATTGATAATGACCGGTTGAATCTGTAAGCGTACCCAAAGGTTTATTGAGAATTCCAATACTTACATAGGGTAGGGGATTATTGTTTTCCTGATCAACAACAATTCCTTTCAACAACATAATAGAGGTAGCAGAACTATTTTTTTGATAACTAAAGCCAGCATAAGGAAGACCACCAATCAATACTACTATTAACAGGCAATTGGTAAAATTTCTCATATCTTTTTAAGTTTATGAATTGTTAGAAACTCTTTGGAAAGCGAAACTAACCCCTGCCCACAAAAATACAAGCAATTTACCCTTAGCAATAGCCGAATAATTCGTTAATTTATTTTGATTATACCCAACACAGGTTAAAAGCGGAGAAAGCAAAGGATTTTATTCAATAGCTTCCTATAAAGAATACTATTTATTTTCAACCCTTCTTTCCACTAACAATTGTTATCTTTAACGATCTATTATCAACAATAAAATTGCCATCTGTATATGAAAGAAGTAGTTATTATCTCCGCCGTTCGTACACCCATCGGTTCTTTTGGCGGCGCTTTAAAAGATGTACCAGCAACCAAACTGGGAGCTGCTGCTATAAAAGGTGCGCTCCTTAAAGCAGGTATAAAACCCGAACAGGTACAGGATGTATTAATGGGTTCAGTTATACAAGCCAACCTGGGACAAGCACCTGCCCGGCAAGCAGCAAAATTTGCAGGGCTGCCCAATGAAGTAAATTGTACTACCATCAATAAAGTATGCGCCAGTGGTATGAAGGCTATTGCACAGGCAGTTCAGAGTATTCGGTTAGGGGATGCCGATATTGTAATTGCAGGGGGTATGGAGAGTATGAGTAATGTTCCTTTCTATACAGAAAATCTTCGTTGGGGAAATAAATATGGTAATGTGCAATTAATTGATGGGCTTGCGAAAGACGGCCTCACCGATGTATACGATGGTAAGGCCATGGGCAATGCGGCCGAATTGTGTGCAAAGGAATGTGGTATCAGTCGCGCCGACCAGGATGCCTTCGCCATTGAAAGTTATAAAAGAAGTCAGGCTGCATGGGAAAATGGTTTATTCGACAATGAAATTGTTCCGGTAGAAATCCCTCAGCGAAAAGGAGATCCGATTCTTTTTTCTAAAGATGAAGAACCCTATAATGTAAAATTTGATAAGATTCCGACCTTGAACCCGGCTTTTCAAAAAGATGGTACAGTAACTGCCGCCAATGCCTCCACGATGAATGATGGAGCAGCGGCGTTGGTATTGATGAGTGTCGAAAAAGCAGCAGCATTGGGATTGAAACCCATTGCAAAAATTCTTTCATATGCAGATGCAGAACAGGCACCGGAATGGTTTACTACCTCACCTGCACTAGCAGTACCTAAAGCAGTTGCCAAAGCAGGTTTAAAAATGGAGGATATCAGTTATTGGGAGCTGAATGAAGCATTCGCCGTAGTAGGAATTGAAAATAGTAAACGAATGAAGCTTGATCCTTCAAAAGTAAATGTACATGGTGGAGCTGTATCAATGGGCCATCCGCTTGGCGCAAGCGGTGCAAGAATTATTGTAACGCTCATCAATGTACTAAAAGCCAACAACGCAAAATATGGCGCTGCAGGTATTTGTAATGGAGGAGGGGGTGCAAGTGCAATGGTGATTGAGAGCCTATAATCCTATTTTTAAGACGTAGGCTAAATTGCTTTCAAAGAAGTTTATTTATAAAGGGATTCGGGCACATAGCATCCAGCCGAATATGGATTCTTCCTTACTATTGCAGAAAAGCCCAATTGAATTGATACAAACATAAATCAACAATTGATAATTTAATTTTTCCCCCTGCTGAAGGTTGCAGTCTTGTTCCTGGTTTTAAATTAATTCGGCCCATTGCCTTACCATATACCTGCGAGTAACCATTCACCAATACAGGCCCCGTTGTTAAAGGATTGTAATCACCAATCACTAATTGATTGGTAGCATTCCATTCCTGGATGGGATAATTCGTAAACGCCAGCGTGGTACCATTGATTCCGGAAATAAATGAATTGGTTTTCACTTGTGTTACCTGAACGGTATTATCAATATTCCACACCATCCTGCTTACCTGGTTCGGGCTAAAAATATCCCGGCATGGCCTTCTTCCATACGACATGTAATTTGTCACCTCGGGGTTATACAAACGAAATGCCCCATTGCAACTGATGCCTTTATTTCCAGAATACACACAACTTGCATTGGTATTAGTATCTACGTATAAATCATCGTCGGGTGTAGCCCTTGTATCGCAGATAAAATCGCCCGCATTGGTACAGTTCGATCCATCGGGGCACTCTAGACCATAGGCTGTTTCAAAGGTGTGATACAATCCAAAACAATGACCCAGTTCATGTCCAATGGAAAAGTTATTGATGGCACCCCGGCTCACGCTCATAACGGTACTGGGTATGCTATAGGCTATACCATTCAATGGCAGGGCACCCAGCACCAATTCTTTGTGCAGGTAAACGGTAATCGCGTTATTGGCTACGGCGCCAGCTACACCGGTTATCTGGTCAATATTATTGGCATCAAAACTTAACCAACCCGTATTGAATAATTTCTTGTACCCGGCAAATACCAGGCATATTCCATACTTCTTAAAATCTTCTGCGGTGGCTTTAAATTCATTCTCTATTTCGGTTAATGACCATGCAGAGTCGGTACCCGCATTATTAAACATATTGAAAACATAAAGTTGTACATATTTTTCACCATCAGTAACTGAATTGTAACTAATACCCGGAGGAGTACGAAGGGGAGTTACAGGTGTTCGGGTACCACATCGCAGTTGGGCATGAACCAACAATCCGCTTATACTGAAGCAAACTAAAAAGGCTGTCTTTTTCATAAATACTTATTGAATGGTTTCGAATTATTTCTTTTCAAGTTTTTTTAATCGTTTCTCCAATTCAATAATATATAATGTCAGTTCTTCAATTTTTTCCATCATCTTAGTTTGTACCTCGGCTACCTTCAATCCATTTGTTTGAATCTCTTTGGCCGAAGGAATTCCGGGAAGATGTTTGTTGGCTGCGATATATTGTTCAACGATCGCGAGTGGCACAAGTGTATATTTTTCATCAAAAACATAATCGGCCCAGCCAGTTTCTACCACCACTTCTTTGCAACGGATATTTCCATTGACCGCCAATTTGTATCCGGCAGTAGTTGCTGTTCCAATACCAACGGCAGATCCGGTATAATCACCCAAAATAATTTTTGAATTATCCTTACCACCACGTATATACGTATCTTCTGAACCAGAATAGTTGAAGTGCGATACATGTGTAGTACCAAAAAAAGCGGCGGTTCCATCAACTCCGGTTCCTCTTCCTACTGAAAGGGTAGCATTCGGGAAAACTCTTTGTATCCCAACATTGCCGCCAAATACATTTAATAAAAGATTGCTCTCCGATTCTTGCAGAACGGGACTATTCAGATCTCTTCGTCGCGCCTGAATGGCTGTTCCATCCATTGTTAAAAAATCTGCAAAGGGTTCTCCGCCAAAAAGGCTATTGGTAATCGTTAATCCACCACCCGAGTGATAACCACCGCTGACGGCAGATAGCATGGGCGGACTATTAATAAAAACAATCCGATCGAATGCATCAGGAAAGGTTGCCCGGTAACTGGGATCGCCATTGGCATCATTACTGCTTGCCCAACCTGAAGTATTGGTTCCTCCACCGGGGTTCCAACTATTATGCGATGCATCGATATGCCATTTATTATCAAAAGTCATATACTTTAAGGTTACACTGCTATAACTACTCAATACAAAATCAATTCCGGTACCGGTATGAATGGTATTCGCAGCGATTGATTGCGGTGAATTATGCTTTAAGGTCATCAGGAAGCCTGTACTATTATATAATGTAACAATGCGGCCATCAATACCCCCATTCAATCCGGTAATATTAAATACAGTAGTTGGTCCGGTAATCGTATAATTCGAATACCTGCTGCCGGTGGTATTAATATTGTTATTCTCTCCATTTAAAAAGGTAAGCGAGGAACCCCTTAAAATAATATCTCCATTAATATCAAGGGCCGCATTAGGGCTAGTGGTTTTAATGCCCACGTTTTGGGCAATGGTAAACAGGGGTAGGGCAAAAATAGCCCATACCAGGATTGGTAATCGCTCAATAGTCTTTTTCATAATTGCATGGTTATGGTTTAATAGAAAATCTACAACTGCTTAAAAATCATTTGGCAAAGCTATTATGTAAGACAGATGGAAGTATTTGCTAATCGACGAACAACCGTTTAAGTCGCCGAATGCTCATTGTGGTATTGATTTATTCAAGCCACTATTAAATTTGTATCCTTAAAATAAATCTGCATGAAATATTATTTTATTGCGCTTTTCTCCCTTCTGAGTATGTTGGGTAGCGCCCAGCAAAAAAAAATCGATTCACTGTTAAAATTGTACTCAACAGAAAAAGTGGATACGCTGCGCGCCAAATTACTTGATAAGATTGCATCCATCTATACGGAAACGGATCCGGCTAAAGCGAAGGATTATGCGGCTATGGGACTTGAATTATCAAAGCATATTTCCTTTCAAAAAGGTATCGCCACTTTTATGCTTAGCATTGGGAATGCATATTCTTATATGGGCAATTATGAAAAAGCCTTATTGTATATAGATAGCGGGCTGGCTATTGCAAAAACTCACCATCTCAGAAAAAATATCGCCGTTTTATTAAATACAAGAGCTAATGTATATCAGCAGCAGGGAAATCCTAAACTGGCAATGGAAACTTATTTTGAAGTGTTGAAGATGGCCGAAGAAATGAATGATACCGCTACCAAGGGAATGGCGAACTTTAATATAGGAGGCGTTTATCATGGACAGAATGATATTGAAAAAGCAAAATTGTATCACGAAAAAGGACTTTACTATTTCGAACTGGAAAACAGGCGCGATCGAATGGCCATCGGATATACTGCAGTTGGGAGTGATTATGCCTTTCTAAAAGAATATTCACTTGCCATAAAAAATTATGAAAAGGCAATTGTTCTTGCAAAAGAATTAGGAAACAACAGGCAATTAGCCACCATTTATGATTTTTTAGGACATATGTATAATAAACGAATGGATCCTGAAAAGGCGTTGACTTATATTTTACCTGCTTCAAAAATTTGGAAAGAAGTTGCTCCGGATTGTCAAAATGCCATGATTAACCTGGGTAATTTAGGGGCGGTTTACCTGGATATTGCACTAAATGATTCCATCATGCACTCAAAATATAAAATGAATCCTGAAAATGAAAAGCAACTATTATTAACTAAAGCGCAGCCTTACCTTGAAAGGGCCATAGAATTATGCAAGAAGAAAAGCGACAAAGCCTATGAATCAATTTATACAAACGGGTTGGCAGATTTGTTAGCCGCCAAAGGCGATTACAAAAACGCATTTACCTACTACAAAAAAGCAGATATGCTGGATGATTCAATTCATTCGCAGGATTTAAAAAATGAAATTGCCGGGGTGGAAGGGAAGTATAAGTTATCGATCAAAGACAAGGAAATTGAAATTAGTAATCTTGCTTTAGCTGTCCAGAAAAAACAACGGATGGGATTATTAGCCTGCGTTGCCTTGTTTGGATTGATGGGTGGATTGTTTTACTGGCAAAGTATTACGCGTAAAAAAAATAATACTGTTTTAGTAAAACTGAATACAAAGCTGGATGAAGCCAATAAAGTAAAAGCAAAATTCTTTGGAATTATCAGCCATGATTTACGCAGCCCTGTCTCTAACTTAATTAATTTTCTGCATCTTCAAAAAGAAGAGCCCGGATTATTATCTCCTCAACAGGCAGCCCTACACGAGAAAAAAATTGCTGACTCTGCAGAGTCATTATTAGAAACCATGGAAGGCATGCTATTGTGGAGCAAAAGTCAGATGGAAAATTTTAAACCCGATGTACGAAGTATTCCAGTAAATGAATTGTTCGAATATATTCAAAAGCAGGTAGCCGTCAATACATCCATAAAAATTAATTTTGATTTTGCGCCAGGATTAATGATTCATTCGGATCCCAATTACCTGCAATCAATTATGCAAAATCTTACCACTAATTCTATAAAGGCAATAGATCAATCGCCCAACGGAAAAATTATTTGGAAAGCATGGCAAAAGGGAGAAGAACGTTTTCTCTCGATAACAGATAACGGACCGGGTACTAATGAAGAACAGGTAAAAGCATTGTACGATGAAACTACGGTTACAGGTACCAAACATGGGTTGGGGCTTCATATAATACGAGATTTGGCTAAGGCGATACAGTGTAAAATCAGTATTCAATCTCAACCATTGTTGGGAACTACTTTTACCCTGGCTATCTAAGAAATTAGATAAAACAAAGAATAGTTAACGAAACGGAAATTAATAATCTGCATGCAATGGCAGGAGGGAGGCAACATGCTTCCCTCTTTTTTATTGATCAGGTAAAAGATTGCACCCATTTTTATAGTTAAGTTATTCAGTTCCGAAATTCCGGTATAACCACTCGTAATTCTACTTTTTCTCCGGCATGTTTTTTGGGTTATTGGTAAGACATCTCATTTATCGATAGCCTATAAAACCATTCCTGCTATGAAAAACAATGCTTTTGTTCTTATTGGTATGTTTCTTTTCCCGGTATTCGCGTCCTATGCAGTTCCGCCGGGTACCATTACCAGGCATATTAAAATTGATCAGTTTGGGTATTTGCCTGCCAGCAAAAAAGTAGCAGTGATTGCCGATCCACAAACAGGTTATAATGCAGCAGAATCTTTTTCTCCGGGAACGGCAGCCAATCAATACCAGGTGCGCCGATGGAATGATGATGTTGTGGTTTTTACAGGAACTATTGTGGCTTGGAATACCGGTTCCGTACATGCGCAAAGTGGCGACAGGGGTTGGTGGTTCGATTTTAGTTCAGTAACTACACCGGGTTCCTATTATATCTATGACTTAGCGAATAACGCAGGATCCTATCGTTTTGAAATTGGTTCGAATGTATATGCGGTTTTATTGAAACAGGCTTCGCGAATGTATTTTTATCAGCGCGTCAATTACGCAAAACAACCACCTTATGTAGATCCCAAATGGGCAGATGGTGCTTCCTTTGGTGGTTCGAATCAGGATTTTGCGGCTCGTTCGCGATATGATAAAACAAATCCTGCTACTGCCCGTGATGTTCATGGCGGTTGGTTTGATGCAGGTGATTACAATAAATATGTAACATTTGCGCTTGGGCCAATCTGTAATTTGTTGGAAAGTTACCGCATGCATCCGGTCTATTTTACGGATGATTATAATATACCGGAATCGGGCAATGGAATAGCAGATATATTGGATGAAGTGAAATGGGAATTGGATTTTTTTACCCGTATGCAGGATGCCACCGGAACCAATGGTTTATTGCTGAAAGTTGGTGCCGATAATTTTAATTCCGCTTCACCACCCAGTGCGGATAACAATCCACGTTATTATGTTCCTGAATGTACATCTGCTACCTTATCTGGCTGTGCTGCGTTCGCGCTGGGAAGTACGATCTATAAATCACTGGGTATTCCTTCTATGACAACCTATGGCAATGACCTGCTTACCCGGTCGATCAATGCATGGAACCGTGCCAAAATTACCACCATCAATTTCAATGTATTTGAAACCACCTGTGATGATCAAAACATTGTTGCCGGTGATGCGGACCAGGGAGTGGAAGATCAGCAAGAGATGATTGTTACGGCCGCCGCTTATTTATTTGAAGCAACAGGAAACAGCGAATACAAAAATGCATTCGACACGATGTATGTAAAAGCAAGACCTTATGCCTTCTTTTGGTGGGGTCCTTATTTTCCCTCGGTTCAGCGAGCCTTGTTGCGCTATACCGTTACGCCCGGTGCTACAGCATCCGTATTGAATAATATAAGAACGGTGAAAGAAGCACAGAATGGCGTATTAAGTATTACTGAATACAATGCGAATACTGATCTCTATCGTTCATCCATGCCCGATGCGCAATATCATTGGAACAGTCATGAAGTAAAAGCCAATGCGGGCATCAATAACCTCGACTTTGTTTCGTTTTCTATTAACCCTGCACAAACTGGTTTATATAAAGAAGTAGCCGAAAGTTACCTGCATTGGTTTCATGGAATTAATCCGATGGGTAAAGTAATGCTAACAAATATGTATAACTATGGAGGTGATAGTTGTGTTAATGAATTTTATCATAGTTGGTTTGGGAACGGCACTATTTGGGACAATGTATTTACTTCTGCAAATGGCCCTGCTCCCGGTTACCTGATCGGCGGGCCCAATAAAGATTTTTCCATACCAGGCATTTCTCCACCGGGCGGTCAACCCCCACAAAAAAGTTACCGGGAGTGGAATACAGGATGGAACGGTACAGCCAATGAAAATTCCTGGGAAATCACAGAAGCCGGCATTTACACCCAGGCAGCCTATATTAGTTTACTTGTACGCGTTATAGCCAATAGTGGAGGTAGCGTTTTGCCAACACATATACTTTCAATAAATGCAAATCGTGTTTCAGAAGGAGCGCGCATTACCTGGCAAGTAGATGATGTTGGAGCCAGCAAACAATTTGAGGTGCAGCGTTCAACGGATGGCATAAAGTTCAGCACCATTTACACCGTGCAATCTTTGCCGGGCAAAAAGAGTTATACAGTGAATGATGATTCCTGGGAAGCGGGGCATGCATTGGTTTATTACCGCATTCGGGAAACGGATATGCAGGGAAATCTGTTTTATTCATCCATTATCAAACTCAATAAAAATGCTGCAAAAGATATAGTCAGCGTATATCCAAATCCGGCAAAAGAGTTTATTACCTTAAATGGATTCAGTAGTTCTTCAGACAATATCGTTTTGCATATCTATGATGGCAATGCGCGTTTAGTAAAACGGATTGCATGGAAACAAACAACCGGTTTTTATATGAGAACGATTAATCTACAGGAATTACCTGCCGGAGTATACACATTCAACATTAAAGGAACTTCAATTCGCCAATTACTAAAAGTATCTAAGTTGTAAAATAATAAGTCCTGCAAATTCATCATGCAACGATCGAACGTTTCCAGATACGTTCGATCGTTACTGTTTGTTGGCGGAATCAGTATTCAAATTTCTGATTTATCTTTTGGCATCGACCTTAGTATCTTTGCTGCATGACTTCACTCACGATTCGTTTTGCAGAACCTGCTGATGCAAGTTTGATTGCGGACATTAGCCGCAAAACCTTTTACGACACCTTTGCTGCGGTTAATACGCCACATAATATTCATCTTTTTATGAGTGAGCAATTCAGCAGGGAAGCATTAATAAATGAGGTGCTCACCAATGATGGAATTTTTCTGCTTGCATACTTAGGTGAGGAGTTGGCGGGTTATGTTCGGATGCGCGAAGGGGAGAAGCATCCAACGTTTATGAATCAACCTTCTATTGAAATAGCACGCATTTATGTAGACAACACCTTTATTGGTAAAAACGCTGGTGGACGATTAATGCAGGAATGTATACGAATTGCAACCGAAATGAATCGCATTATACTTTGGCTGGGAGTTTGGGAACACAATGATCGTGCAATTGCTTTTTATACAAAATGGGGGTTTGAAAAATTTGGGGAGCATGAATTTATATTGGGAACTGATATACAAACCGACTGGCTAATGAAAATGGAGTTAAAGGAGCATAAATAGATTTTATTGAAAGCCATTTATAATAAATTGTTACTTTGAGGTTTCAAATCAACACATGAGGAATCTCCTATTCTTTTTTCTTTGTTCCTGTTACATTCAGCTTTCATTTTCACAAGATAAGCCTGCCTATATTTTATACAATAAAGATGGCAAGAAAGTTAGCTATAACAGAATGCTGAAAGCAATCACCAACGCCGATGTATTACTTTTTGGGGAATTTCATAATAATCCAATTGCACATTGGTTACAATTGGAGGTTACTGTGGATATGAAAAAACGCCGCGAATTAGTGTTAGGAGCAGAAATGTTTGAAGCCGATAATCAGGAAGCACTTAACTTATATTTACAAGGGAAATTATCAGCAAAGGGTTTGGATTCAACAGCCAGGTTATGGAAGAATTACCCTACCGATTATGCGCCGCTGGTAGATTTTGCCAAAGCAAATTCAATCCATTTTGTAGCTACCAATATTCCCCGAAAATTTGCATCCCTGGTAGCAAAACGTGGCTTTGAAGTATTGGATAGTTTACCACTCAATGAAAAAAACTGGATCGCTCCTTTGCCGATTGCCTATGATGCTCAATTACCCGGGTATAGAAAAATGATGGAGATGATGAAGGATCATGGAGGGCCAAACCTTCCGAAAGCGCAGGCCATTAAAGATGCCACGATGGCTCATTTTATTTTAAAGAATTATAAAGAAGGTAGTTTATTTATTCATTTCAATGGTTCATTTCATTCAGAAAATTATGATGGTATTGTTTGGTATCTTAAAAATCAGCGGCCCGACCTAAAATATGCAACCATCACCGTTATATCACAAAAAAACATCGATAAACTTCTCGAGGAAAATAAAAATTTAGCCGATTATATTATTTGTGTAGATGAAGATATGACGACAACTTATTAATACATGGTTGGTGTCAGCATGATGGTTGGTGGCGACACAAACCATATCAACCATATATTTTCATTATAATTATTTTTTACGTATCGCCTTAATGATTTGCCGTGCATGTACCCGCGAGTTCTCAATAAACAACCGATGCGTATTCATTCCTCCACAAATCACTCCTGCAATATAAATACCCTTAACATTGGTCTCCTGTGTTTTTTCATCATAGCTTGGCTTCCGAATTTCATCCTTACTCAATTGTATCCCTGATTTTTTTAAAAAGGATAAATTAGGTTGATAGCCTGTCATAGCCAATACCCAATCGTTCTTAATGGAAATTATTCCTTCCGGTGTTTGAATGGATATCTTCTCTTTTTTAATTTCTTTGATGGTGCTGTTATAATAAGCCTTGATTGATCCTTCGGCAATTCTGTTTTCAATATCTGGCCGCACCCAGTACTTTACCCGTTTGCCCACTTCGGGCCCGCGGATAATCATAGTAACAATGGCTCCCTTGCGCCAGGTTTCCAAAGCTGCATCTACCGCAGAATTACTGGCACCCACAACCGCAATATGCTGAAAGGCAAAAAAATGCGGATCATCGTAATAGTGTTTCACTTTAGGAAGTTCTTCGCCAGGAACTTTTAATAAATAGGGGATATCATAAAAACCAGTAGCAATGATTATATTTTTGCAACGGTAAGAGGATTTGGAAGTAGTGAGGTTAAATATTGATTTTATTTTTTTTATTGATTTTACCTCTTCAAAAAGCCGGATCATTAAATTATTCGAAACAGCTACTCTGCGATAATATTCCAACGCTTCGGGCCGGGTTGGTTTTGCATTATTCGATACAAATGGAATATTCCCTATTTCCAATCTCTCAGAAGTAGAGAAAAAGGTCATATTGGTTGGGTAATTATAAATGGAGTTCACGAGTGTTCCCTTTTCAATAATCAGATAGGAAAGCTTTGCCTTTTTTGCTTCTAATGCACAGGCAAGGCCAATAGGTCCACCTCCAATAATGATGATATCAAACTGTTCGATGTTAACTGCCATAAGTTTAAAGATAGGCCAGGATTTCTAAATAGAGAAAGAAGGCGTAGTGCTTCCTTTGAAAATTTTGATCCTGAGTTCAGGATTGTGTAAGATGAACCAAGTGATGTAACAAATGACTGTTATAATCATTGGCAAGCCATTCAATAGAATGAAGTTCGTTTGTTTTTATAAGCCTTGTAGCATTTTCCGAAGATGTGTTTGAAAGAATAATACAAATATGTTTATTAAGCAGGAACCAAAGATCAATCAAATCTTTATCGGGATAATTTTGATAATTACTGATTCTTACCCATTGATTTTGTTCATAAACAAGATAAGGTTGCTCTTCATACTGACCCATTACAAATCGGCGAATATTGGTTTGTGCAGAATCAATCAAATGCCCGAGTATTTCTTTTTTACTCCATTTTGATGGAATAGGTTTTGCGCTAAAAACAACGGGGTCTATTTTTTCAAGTATAGGTTTATATTTTCCAATGATCGCCTGTAATTGTTCGATTATTTGTTGCATTCATAAATATAGAATGAAAGTTGGATATCAAAAATAGTATCCTTGCACAAGAACATCGATTTCATAGGTGTTTTAGTTACTCAGGTGCATCAATGACCACCTCAAACATCTTTTGTCGATCTGCCTTTCGTGCAATATTTTTGCGTGCTCCTGATCGATTTAGAAAGGGGGCAAAAAATAAACGATTCAACAATGGCAAGACAAATAGCATTAAGAGAGGCGATCCGTGAAGCAATGAGTGAAGAAATGAGAAGGGATCAAAATGTATTTTTGATGGGAGAGGAAGTTGCCGAATACAATGGTGCGTATAAAGTTAGCCAGGGTATGTTGAATGAATTTGGCCCAAAAAGAATTATTGATACTCCGATCTCTGAACTCGGATTTACAGCAATTGCGGTGGGAGCAGCACAAAACGGATTACGACCCATTGTTGAATATATGACCTGGAATTTTGCCGCCCTTGCCTTAGATCAAATATTAAATACTGCCAGTAAAATGCTGGCAATGAGTGGTGGACAAATTGGCTGCCCGATTGTATTTCGAGGCCCAGGCGGTTCTGCCGGTCAGTTAGGTGCGCAGCACTCTACAGCGTTCGAAAGTTATTATGCAAATATTCCAGGCCTGAAAGTAATTTCAATTTCTAATCCTTACGACGCGAAGGGCCTGCTTAAATCAGCTATTCGCGATAACGATCCGGTTGTATATATGGAGTGTGAACTGATGTATGGAGAAAAAGGTGAAGTGCCGGAAGGAGAATACCTTATTCCGATTGGAAAGGCCGATGTTAAGAGACCAGGCCGCGATGTAACCATCGTCTCCTATAATAAAATGATGAAGATAGCATTGGATGCTGCAACTGAATTAGAGAAGGAAGGCATCAATGCCGAAGTAATAGATTTACGTACCATTCGCCCGCTGGATTGGATGACCATTCTGGAAAGTGTTAAGAAAACAAACAGACTTGTTATTGTTGAAGAACAGTGGCCAATGTGTTCTGTATCTTCTGAAATAGCTTACCGAATTCAAAAAGAAGGATTCGATTACCTTGATGCTCCGATACTACGCATTACAGCCGCCGACGCACCTTTGCACTATGCGCCCAACCTTGTTGCACTGGCATTGCCCGATGTTCCAAGAACTATTAAATTGGTGAAAGATGTGATGTACTGGAAAAAGTAAAAGATTCGATTAGGAACAGTTCAATTTAAAAATTATACATACTCTTGATTTATATCCCGGAATTATCCGGGATTTTATAACCTTAAGACATAATCGAACATTGCTACATCAACTTTTATATACGTTGTTTCCAATAATTATTGGAATAATACTGCTGGGTTTAAATCACCAACAAAATCGCAATCAGAGAAATACTTTCTTTGAAAGTGCAGAAGGCATTAATACCCTCACCAATTCGGAAAACATGCATTGAAAATGTTCCTTTCCCTTAGCAAAATGTAAAACGGCGCTACAAATGATATGGTCAAAATAGTTGTCGGCGAATGGAGTATTTTCAATTTCGGAAACCCTAAACTTCGCGGTGTCCAAATCAGCAATCCTTTCTTTCAAATCCTGGATCGCCACTAAATCTCTATCGATACCGTACACCA
>JANNEK010000387.1:0-1917 GCA_031378605.1 Chitinophagaceae bacterium
GAAGGCCAACCTGTACCGTGAAATCGGCTGAATCATTAAAAAGAATATTATCCTGAACATATCCGCTAATACGTGATATATCTATGGTTGATTTTGATTTCAAGACTTTACTTAGGGTAAGACTGTTGGGTTGATAGGGGAGATTATAACCTGCAGAGTCCTGGTATTCCCATTCGTTTAATTTGTCTTTGATAGTTTGACGTTCTGCACTCAATCCCCATTGCCAATAATTTTTTCCATTATCTAAAATTCCTTTGTGCGAAGCATTCCAAACCTGGATGTTTAATTCATTGCGTGCATAATTTTGATACAAGCCCGCGCCAAGCGGATTATTAATCAATCCAAAATCGGCCTTGCTTTTATCGAATTCTCTTTCTCCAAATAAATAAGCTCCGGTGATATCAATGGATTCTTTTTCATCATCCGAAAAACGGCTCATCATCCATTTTAAATGTAGATTTTTTTTAGGTTGCTGAACCAGCGATATGCCTACCATATTTGTACGATAACGATCTTCTTCTCTTCCATCAAAAAAAATATCTAATCCTAAATTGGCACTAAAAAACGGAGAAAATACAGAGGAGGTTAACTGACTAAACTGTGGAATAAGATTAAACTTTGTTTGAGATATATTGCCCAATAATTCAATACTGTTTTTAGGATTGATTTGATAGGTAAGCAAAGCCTGGAAATCACTCGAGGAGGGAACATAATTTCCTTTTGTTTCCTGGCTGCTTAATAAATTGCGATTACTTCGGTTACGGATACCTGCTAAAAAAGTAAATCGATTATCCCTGCTTGCTCCTTCAAAATGAAAACCCTGTTCTAATAAACTTATATAAGCAGAACCGCCAAATCGTTTCGGTTTTTTGTATTGAATATCTAACACCGATGACATCTTATCTCCATACTTTGCCTGAAAGCCACCGTTGTAAAAATTTACGTTGCGGGCCAGTTCAGGGTTAATAAAGCTAAGCCCTTCTTGTTGGCCACTACGAACCAGGTAGGGTCTAAAAACTTCAAAATCGTTTACATAAATAAGGTTTTCATCATAATTACCGCCACGTACATTGTATTGAGAAGTAAGTTCGTTATTTGACCCAACAATTACTTTAATAAGGCTCTCAATACCTCCACCTGGTGTAGGAATATTAATAGCATTTTTTGGATTTATTATTACAAGTCCTGTTTCCCTTCGCTGCCGTTGATCGGTTACAACTACAGCTTCGAGCTCCTTCGAACCTCGTTCAAGGCGAATAACCACCCGCTCTTCTTCGTTAGCACTTAATAAAAAATTTCTTTGTTCGGTTTTATATCCCAGAAAGGAGATGACCAATCCAAATGCTTTATCGGAAGGAACACTAATTCGAAAAATACCGGAATCATTGGTTGTGGTACCCGAACTTCGCCCAAGTATAACCACCGATACCCGGCCAAGAGGGTTTTCATTTTCATCCACAATTTTACCCGATACAAAAGCCAGTTTTTTTTGGGCTATACAGGTAAGGCCAGTAATAATTATTAAAAAAAGAAGGAATATTGGCCTGAATTTCACCGGGAATTGTTTTATAACTGTCGAAATTAGTGGAAATTATATGTAAACTTAAAACAGAAAAAGCAGGATTTTATTTTATTTGTTATGGAGAATAAAAACAGGTTAATGATGGGTTACCGATTGTTTCTCGTAGTTGTCATTATTAATCTGGCAGCATGCTCAGGTTCCACTCCTGAAAAGAAGCTAAAGCGGGCAACTAAAAGCAGCTTTGTTTTTAAGGAATTGTTGGTAAAGGGCAATGATACCGGAATGATTAAACCGGGAGGTTTTAAGAGAATAAAAATTTCGGATATACTTTGTCAGCAATGGGAATTAAAAGATATGGAAGGTATAGATTATATTGAGCAGGTAATGGATGAAAA
>JANNEK010000392.1:0-4493 GCA_031378605.1 Chitinophagaceae bacterium
ACCAGTTGTCCCGATCATTTTTTACGAACAAAAATTTCTCCTTTAGTATTAAATCTTTTACCCGACGAAGATTTATCAGATTTTATATCCATTAAAGAGAAACTCAGTAAGCAGTTTGTTGAATACCGGAAAATGTATACCGCCTATTATGAAAGCTGCAAACATCCTGATAGCCCGGCTATACGTGATGCAAATCCGGTTATTATTATTTACCCGGGTATTGGTATGTTTAGTTTTGCCAAAGATAAACAAACAGCAAGAGTTGCTTCCGAGTTCTATACCAATGCCATTAATGTTATGAAAGGTGCTGAAGCCATTTCAGCGTATACTTCATTGCCAAAGCAGGAAGCCTTCAATATAGAATACTGGTTATTGGAAGAAGCAAAATTGCAACGTATGCCAAAACCAAAATCCTTATCGGGTAAAATTGCGCTTATCACAGGAAGTGCAGGTGGTATTGGAAAAGCAATTGCAAAAAAAATGGCAGAAGAAGGCGCCTGTATTCTCCTTAACGATAATGATGAAAATAGGCTTTCATCAGCAGCAGAAGGGTTTAATAAATTATTTACAAAAGATGTTTTTACAACGGCTGTTTTAGATGTAACGAAATCAGATACTATAAAAAAAGCCTTCGATATTGCTGCATTATATTTTGGAGGAATAGATATTGTGGTGAACAATGCAGGTATTTCTATTTCAAAACCTATAGAGGAGCATGCAGAAACAGATTGGGATTTATTGTATGATATATTGGTAAAGGGTCAGTTCCTGGTAACTCAATCGGCCCTGACCGTTTTGCGCAAACAAGATTTAGGAGGCGATATCATTAATATCGTAAGTAAGAATGCACTTGTTTCGGGGCCGAATAATGCAGGCTATGGCTCCGCCAAGGCAGCACAGTTGCATTTAAGCAGGTTGAATGCTGCTGAACTTGGTAAAGATAGGATACGCGTAAACGTGGTAAACCCTGATGCGGTAATTGCAGATAGTAAAATATGGGAGGGAGCCTGGGCCGAAGGAAGAGCAAAAGCTTATGGAGTTACAGTGGCAGAATTACCTGCTTATTATGCGAAGCGAACCCTGCTGAATGAAATTATTTTACCGGAAGATATTGCGAATGCCTGTTTTGCTTACGTAGGCGGATTACTTAATAAATCAACTGGTAATGTATTAAATGTTGATGGAGGGGTTGCGATGGGGTTTGTGAGATAGATGAAAGAGGGGAAAGAGAAAAGAGGGGAAAGAGAAAAGAGAAAAGAGAAAAAAAGAGAATACAGAATACAGAATTGAATACGGAAGAAAGAATATAGAATGTAGAATTGAATACAGAAAGGAGCGTGGGAATTGAAACCTAAAAAAATCATGGTAACGATAATCCTATATTTCACAGCGTTAATAAAATTGTTTTCGGTAACGAGTCATACCTATTATATTAGTACTTCGGGTAAAGATGCTAATAATGGATTGAGCCCAAAGACTGCGTGGCGTACTATAGATAAAATAAACCAACTTACCCTGCAAAAAGGAGATAGCGTTTTATTTGAAGGAGGAGAAACCTTTAAGGGAAATTTGCGGTTAGACGAAAACGATGCGGGTGACACATTTCGTAAAGTTGTTATCAGTTCCTATGCTAAAGGGAAGGCAATTTTTAATGCAAACAATGAAACAGGAATACAGGTGTACAATACCGGTAATATAACGATCAGTAATATTATTGTTATTGGAAATGGTGTAGGTGTTAATAAAGGAAGCGGTATTCACTTTTATGCAGATGCGGCCTCTTCAAAACTTGAGAATATTACCATTGAAAACTGTGTGGCAAAAGGATTTCATTTGTATGGAATACTTATTCAATCGGATAAGGATACACTATGTGGGTTTAATAACGTAATCGTTAGAAATTGTATAGCAACAGAAAATGGGGAAGCGGGTATTGGTTCTTTAGCTGCTTATCCGGCAATAGTGCACCAGCAATTTAGTATAGTCAGTTGCAAGGCTTTTAATAACCGTGGTATTCTTACAAAAACTGATAATCATTCTGGAAATGGAATTGTTTTGTCGGGAGTAAAGAATTTTTTGATTGATTCTTGCGAAGCTTATGAAAATGGTGCGGACTGCCGTTCTGTTGGTGGAGGACCCGTTGGTATCTGGGTTTGGAATTGTCAATCGGGTTTTATTCAGCATTCCATCTCTCATCACAATCATTCGGGCACTTGTGTTCATGACGGGGGTGGCTTTGATATTGATGGTGGGTCTTCCAATTGCACCATTCGTAACTGCATTTCATACGATAATGAAGGGGCTGGTTACCTGGTTTGTGAATTCGGTTCGCCAAATCCATTTACTAATAATTTTATAGTTAATAATAGCAGCCGTAACGATGGACTTAAAAACAATTACGGTGCAATAACGATCAGTGGTGCGGGAAAATTTTTTCCTGTAACCAATACAAGGATTGCCGATAACAAGGTTGTAGTGGAAAACAAAAATGTAGCTAATGGCGTGGCAGCCGCATTATATTTTAATGAAACTGATTTTCAAAATATAGTACTTGAGAATAATTCATTTGAAATAAAAGGCGCGGCGCGGGTATTGTTTTGTGATACAATTTTTACTCCGGCGCATGCATTATTCCGAAATAATAAATTTGTTATAAAAGCAAATAACTTTCCTGTGGTTTGTAAAAAATGTAAAACTACAAATACTGATTTTTGGAAACAAGTACTGATGAATAAATAATAATCCATATGACTCGCGTAGGATTTAAAATGAAATTAAGCAAAGGGCAGGAAGAAGAATACCAGCGCAGGCATGAAGCCATCTGGCCAGAACTTGTAGTACTCTTAAAAGAAACCGGTATAGTGGATTATTCTATTTTTTTAGAATCTGAAACTGGTTTTTTGTTTGGAGTCTTTAAAATTGATAAGGAAATTGCATTCATTGATTTACCGAAGCATCCGGTGATGCAACGTTGGTGGACTTATATGAAAGATATTATGGAAACCAACCCGGATCATTCACCTGTGAGTATTTCGCTGAAAGAAGTTTTTTATTTGCCATAAAATGTACATATGCTTATATCCAACAAACAAATCATTCAACATAACGAACAGGCAATGTCGGTTCATCGTAGCAGGTATGAATATGCACAACAGGAAATTTCTTCTGTAAAAGATATTATTCAAAAACTGGTAGATTTTCAGATCGCTATTCCAAGTTGGGCATTGGGTACTGGGGGTACACGTTTCGGGAGATTTAGCGGTGGAGGTGAACCGCGCAGTCTTGAAGAAAAAATTGAAGATGTTGGGTTGTTACATACATTGAGCAAATCGGCTGGCGCTATTTCCCTGCATATTCCATGGGATATACCAAAAGATACAGCGGCTATTAAAACGTTAGCGGCTCAACATGGATTGCAATTTGATGCGATGAACTCCAATACCTTTCAAGATCAAGCGGACCAAGCCCATAGTTATAAATTTGGATCTATGCAACATGTAAATAAAAATATTCGTAAGCAAGCCATTCAGCATAATATAGACGTAATAAAATATGGTATTGAACTAGGATCCTCTTCCCTAACAGTATGGTTAAGCGATGGATCCTGTTTTCCGGGACAACTGAATTTTAGAAAAGCATTTCAAAATACACTGGAAAGTTTACAGGAAGTTTATCAGGCATTACCACCCGATTGGAAATTATTTGTTGAATATAAAGTATTCGAACCCAATTTTTATTCTACTACAGTGGGCGATTGGGGACAATCTTATTTATATGCAAGTAAATTGGGCAAACAAGCTTATACATTGGTAGACCTTGGACACCATTTACCAAATGCCAATATCGAACAAATTGTATCCCTATTATTAATGGAAGGTAAATTAGGCGGCTTTCATTTTAATGATTCGAAATATGGTGATGATGATTTAACGGCAGGAAGTATAAAGCCTTATCAGCTTTTCCTGATTTTTAATGAATTGGTGGAGGGAATGGATGCTAAAAATATGGATCATGCAAAAGGCCTTGGTTGGATGATTGATGCATCTCACAACGTAAAAGACCCTTTAGAAGATTTATTACAATCTGTTGAAGCAATTCTGATATCCTACGCACAAGCCTTACTGGTAGATAGAGCCGCATTGAGTAAAGCGCAACAAGATAACGATACCGTGCAATGCCAGGAAATTTTACAAAGAGCCTTTCGTACGGATGTTCGATCCTTAGTGTCTGAAGCACGTTTACAGGCTGGTGGAGCATTGGATCCATTACAATTGTTCCGAACGTTGAGGGTTAGAGAACAGTTGATAAAAGAAAGAGGGAAGAGTGTGGCTACGGGATTGTGAAGAAAGAGGGGAAAGGAGAGAAAGAGAAGACAGAAAGACAGAAAGAGAATACAGAATACAGAAGGGAGAATTTTAATATGAAAAAAGATTCATTCTATAATTTATTTAATGAAAGTCATAGCAATTTTTGACATTGGTAAAACAAATAAA
>JANNEK010000396.1:0-1743 GCA_031378605.1 Chitinophagaceae bacterium
ACATCCGCATCAAATGTGATGGTAATAGTAGTATTAGTTGCCACAGTAGTGGTGAACTGCACATCCTGTCCCGGGGTAGCAAAGCTTCCCGCATCAGCCGTATTGGTAGCGTTTTCTCCATCCAGTGTAATATTACCCTGAGGGGCCATGGTAAAGTTTACTCTTCTTGTCCCCATGGTAAAATTTTGGTTATAAGGAGTAATTCCCAAAAGATAAAAAGGTGTATAATTTGCATTAGCAGATGGCAAGAAATCAAGATTATCCCAATTGAGTTGCGACTGCGTATAGCCTATGGGGCATTGGGCAGAGGCCTGATTAAATGACAAGACAATAAATGACACAACCCCTAATAAACGGATGTAAAAAATTTTCATAGTTCAGATTTTGGACATGGTTTTTCAACTATTGGATTTCAGAGGGACAGCTATTGTTTTCTCTTAGTTAGTCATAATGGTTTAATTTATTAATCATGGCTAAAACCATTACTTCAAACTGATAATTTCCCGATGCTAAATTGAGAGTTTTTATTTAGAACCACAACCATATCGTATTGTTTCAAAATTGAAAAAGTATGATTACTATTCCATGAGCGTAAACAATACGATAAAAGCAGGATAAAATACTTAAAACAAGCCGCCGGGAGTTTCATTATTTTTACGGTTAATCTACGAGCATGAGTCAAACAAAACCCATCATCGGCATCTCCTGTGGCGACATGAACGGTATTGGTATTGAACTTATCATTAAAACATTTTCCAGCAACCGTATTCTTGAACGTTGCATCCGGTGATATTTGCTTCCAACAAAGCCAAAAATTTTTACCGGAAATCCGTGCCGGAAATCAACTTTAATTATCAAAGCACCGAAGATCTAACCGTATTAATCCCATACAGGTAAATCTTTTCAATTGCCGGGAGCAGGAAGTGGTCATCTGCCCGGGAGAACTAAGTGATGAGGAAGAAAATATGCCCTGCTATTCTTACAAACTACCGTAGCAGCATTGAAACAAAAGCATATTGAAGGGTTGGTAACTACAGCGGTACAAAAAAAGGAATATTCAGTTTTACCTGGCACAGTCCCTGCTTAAAAAATATACAGGGTAAATGATTTTTATACCTGCTATTCTTTAAAAAACTTTTGAGATGTTTTCTGATAATTTCTATCAGTGATTGTTACCAGGTACATACCGCTGCCAGGCTGATCCGTATTTATAGCAATAGATTGTAGTCCTTTATTCAGGCTGCAGGTTTGTTGCATTATTAATTTCCCATTTATGTCAGTTATTGTAATTATTCCGGGCCCTTCATTAAGAGAATAGTACAGGATGTTCAGTTTATCATTTGCGGGTTGAGGGTAAATACGGGTAACCCGGCTCTGGTTATTTAGTTTTACTGTTTTTATCTCCGTGTACCGGCAATCTCCATTTATATCACACTGTTTGATGCGATAATAAATAATGCCGGCCCCGGAAGGCAGATTATTATCAGTAATGCTGAATGACCGTTGCCCGGCACCATTAATGTTTTCGTTATTTCTGTTGATTTCTTCAAAACTGGTTCCATTGATAGATCTTTCTATGGAAAAATAATCATGGTTGTTTATATTGGCTACGCTCCAGTATATTACCACTCCAGCACCCGCCTGTCTTACATCAAAAGCAGTAAATGAAACAGGCAAAATTAAGAATGGTCCCAGGTTTTCTGCTCTCGCTATTACAACGGTAGAGTGTGTATTAAAAACTAC
>JANNEK010000439.1:0-3758 GCA_031378605.1 Chitinophagaceae bacterium
AATACTCACTGCAAATTGTGAATTCTGAAAATAATTGGGTTCAATCTTATTAATCATCGAAGGATGTGCAATGATAAAACCTACCCGCAGGCCCGCCATGGCATATATTTTCGAAAAAGTTTTAATGACGATAATATTCGGATTTTTTTCTATCAACGAAATCATAGAATCACTTGCAGGAACATCCAGAAAATCGAAATAAGCTTCATCTATAAGAACGGCTGTTTTTTTGGAAGCTTCAATACAAAAATTTTTAAGATCGTTGGCGTTTACAATGGTGCTCGTTGGATTGGCCGGGTTACAGATATATACTAAACTTGTTTTGTTGTTGATTGCTTTTAGCATCGCACCCAGGTCGTGAACTTTATCGGTTGTTAATGGAACTTCAATTAGTTCTGCTCCAATTTTTTTGACGGTATTTGGCAGAACACCAAAAGTAGGGGTAGCTGCTATGATATTTCCCTGTTGAAAATGCCTTGCCAGTAAACCAAGACCTTCGCCTGAACCAGGGGTTACTAAAATATTGGCTGCGCTTACTCCATAATGTGAGGCTAGTTGTGCATCAAATGACCGCAGGGAAGGTATATTGAAAGAATATCGATTGGCTTCATCCAATAAATTTCGTATTGCTTCTTTCGCTTTGGGCGAAATACCATAGGGATTCTCGTTAGAACCAAGATTAATTATTCCTGCATCCGTTCCAAATTGTTTTGGAATATGGTCCTCGCCGGCCATGGTGCGAAGAGAAAATCCAATACCCAATGCTGCAAGCGAACTTTGCTTTAACCAATTGCGTCGATTAACGGAATTCATAGTTAGATGTTTTTATGAATATACGATAAATGATTTAGCAGAACCAATCCAATTATTGTATCCTTAGGTGTATGCTCTCTTCTGATTACTCATTTTCTCATTCAACCTTCTTTCTCCTGACTTCTATCTTCTATCTTCTATCTTCCGACTTCTGTCTTCTGTCTCCCGACTCTTGACTTCTGTCTCCCGACTCTTGACTTCTTTCTCCTGACTTCTTACACTTCTATCTTCTATCTCCTGACTTCTTACTTCTGTCCCCCGACTTTTGTCTTCTTTCTCCTGACTTCTTACTTCTTCATCAGTCAGCCTTTCTGAATATTCTTACTCACCATATCTTCATTAAACGATAATCTGTTACCAAAAGGGTCCTGCACTTCAATACACTTAGCTCCGTAAAAAGTTTCTTCAAGGCTGGGTCTGTAATATTTATAAGGACGGCTTTGCAATTCAGTAAAATATTTTTCAATTTCATCGCATACGATAAACACTTTGCTTCCTGGTGTTGCATCACCGTGGTGTTCGGAAAGATGCAGTTGAATGTTGCCGTTGGATATACCTATATAAAACGGAGCGTCTGGTTCGAATTGATGTTCCCATTCAATAGTAAATCCTAACCAGTCAATATAAAATTCTTTTGCTTTCACTACATCAAAAATGCGCAGTATAGGTATGTTTTTTAGAAGCATTTTGATTGTTTGCTATTAAAGATAATAAATCTTCTCTGTTGGTGGGCACCTTACATTGGTTGTTATATGCATACTACGAACAGGGTATGGCTTTCCATTAAATAATTCAAACACCCAAGTAAATAATCGCATTTGATAAGTGGCTGCACACATCTTTAATTTTAATTATTCAAAAAAAGCACATCTATCAAAGCAAAACCAGGATTATGAAAAAGACAGTTTTACTTTTTTGTTTAAGTGTAGTAATAACAGGAGCTGTTACTGCTCAGGCAATCCTTCGGGTATCGCCGGGTACAAATTTCTTTGTAAGTAATAATGTAAGGATCGTGCTTAACAATACGAGTTTTGAAAATAATGGAAGCCTTGGTATTGCATCGTTGAGTCGCTTTGTGTTTACGGGTAATAGCGCAGTAACAACAATCAATGGGTCAGGAAATACAGTACTTGGAGAGTTAGAACTAAATAAATCGGCAGGCATATTGCAATTGAATCGATTTGTAAATATTTCCGGAAGTGTAATTTTTACATCGGGCAATATTGATTTAAACGGCAATGCCCTAATTGCTATTGCCGATCCAAATGGCCAGTTAATTGGCGAAAATAACAATAGCCGTGTTATCGGTAACGCGGGCTTTCTGCGCAAACTGGCAACATTAAACGCACCTGCCAATAGTAATCCGGGTGATATTGGACTAGCTATTACTTCTGCTGCCAATTTGGGTTCTACATTTATTGAAAGGTATCATTACGGCATCGGCGCACAAAACGTTCGAAGGATATTCAAAATAACTCCTGTCAACAATACTGCACTCAACGCAACGCTGCAGTTTCATTATTTGGATGCTGAAGTTGGTGGATTAGATGAAAATTTATTTACTATATGGAGAAGCGCTAATGGTACCAGCGGCTGGGTTAATCAGGGGGGCGTTGTTAATACGACACTAAATACAGTAACACTAAATGGCATAAATGATTTTGCCTGGTATACTATCGCACCTTCCAATGCTTCGCTGCCAGTTATTTTATCTGCTTTTGATGTTGCCTGTAGTAATGATGCGGTAATAATGAAATGGCAAACTGCCCAGGAACAGAACACCGATTACGTTGAAATACAAAGTAGCCTTGGCGGAAGTATTTGGTCAACGGTTGGGCAGGTAAGGGCCGCAGGTAATTCTACTGTTCCGCTGAGCTATAGCTATACAGATATTTCTTCTGGCAGAAAATTTTATCGGTTACGCATGGTTGATAAAGATGGAAAATTTTCCTTTTCGCCTGTTCGTGCCATTACCTGTGAGGGAAAGAATTGGAATATCACAGTATATCCTAACCCGGTGATTGACAAAATTGAGCTGGTGATGAACGGGATTAACAGGCATAGTGTACAAGTTGAGTTAGTAAATGCGGCCGGGCAGTTGCTATGGCAACAACAGGTTGCTCTTACGAATCAATATCGACGGCTAACAATCCCCGTAACAAACCTATCAAGGGGAATCTATTACTTGCGGATAAACGAACCGGCTTATCATCGAACTATTTCAATTAGTAAACAATAAATAATCAAACAAAAAATTTTCTTAACATGAAAAAGAGATTTTACAAACTGCTATTAACCGGAATTTTTTCAATGCTGGCAATTGCGTTGGCGGCTCAAAATGTTGCCATCAATACCGATGGTTCCAATGCCGATGCCAGTGCTATATTAGATGTAAAAAGCACTACCAAAGGTATGCTGGTGCCCAGGATGACAACTGCACAAAGAACCGCCATTGCTTCGCCTGCAGCAGGGTTGATGGTGTACGATACCAATACCAACAGTTTTTGGTTTTATAACGGAGTTGGTTGGACGCAAATAACCACCAGTAGCAACAACCTTTGGACAGGCAATGGCAGCAGTATACATAATACCAATCCTGGTGGAGTAGGTATTGGTATCATTAACCCTACATATCAATTTCATGTTAACGGAAGTGCAGTAATTTCGGGGACTTTAAACCCCGACAATCCCACAACCATTGGTAATAACACAACCATTCAAGGTTCGTTAGATGTAAATACCAATGCAAACATCGTCGGTGCGCTAACGGTAAATGGAGGCAGGGGAGTTGCTTATAATTCTACAGGCGCCACCAATCTAAAGATTTATCCTTTCACAACAGCCACTTTTACAGCAATTCTGCCCGGGTTTGGTTTGTCGGCAGAAGGGGCCATAGCATTTAATGGTGGCTTTACCGGTACACCCCGTGTATTTGTAGGCGACAT
>JANNEK010000452.1:0-20039 GCA_031378605.1 Chitinophagaceae bacterium
TGACAGGGCGGCATTCTAACCAACTGAACTACCGATCCTTTACTCAAAACAAACAAGTGCAATTGCCCGTTTTAAGGACGGCAAAGATAGGGGAAATAGATTTTCAAACAACAATAGGCCCTTTAAAAAAAATAACTATAAAAAAGCTCCTTCCCTTAATTTTACAGCCTTATTAAAACTGCTTATGCCGCTAGACAAAAACCGACAATTCCTCGATTTCGAAAAACCTATTAAGGAACTGTTTGAAGATATTGAAAAGCAGAAACAACTTGCTGAAAAAAATCCTAAGATTGATTACAACTCATCTATTCAACAACTGCAAGCCTCAGTAATTGATAAAAGAAGAGAAATTACCCTACATCTTACCCCATGGCAAAAAGTTCAATTAAGCCGACACCCTGATAGACCCTATACCCTCAAATACATCAATAAAATATTTACCGATTTTGTTGAACTCTTCGGCGATCGAAATGTACGCGATGATAAAGCAATGGTAGGTGGTTTTGCTGCACTGGATGGTCAAACCGTAATGGTGATTGGTCAGCAAAAAGGGATCAATACAAAAATGCGTCAACTGCGCAACTTCGGTATGGCTAACCCCGAAGGATACCGGAAAGCACTTCGTTTAATGAAACTTGCCGAAAAATTTAATAAGCCAGTAATTACACTTATCGATACACCTGGCGCATTTCCTGGTATGGAAGCAGAGGAAAGAGGACAAGGCGAAGCAATTGCCCGTAATATTTATGAAATGATGCGGTTGAAGGTTCCCGTGATTTGCGTAATTATCGGAGAAGGTGCTTCTGGCGGGGCTTTGGGAATTGGAGTGGGGGATAAAATATTTATGCTTGAAAATTCATGGTACACGGTTATTTCTCCCGAAAACTGCAGCTCTATATTGTGGCGCAGTTGGGATCAAAAAGAAAAAGCAGCAGAACAATTAAAGTTAACGCCCGACAACATGTTGCAATTCGGATTAATTGATAATATAGTACCAGAGCCAATTGGCGGGGCTCATTGGGACTATGCTGAAGCAGCATCTATGTTAAAACCTTATCTCATTAATACCATCCGTGAATTACAAGCCATCGATCCCGAAGAACGCGTTCGAAAACGGATAACAAAATTTGGGAAAATGGGTTTCTGGGATGAAGTGTAGTAACATTTAGAATTTAGGATTTTTGATTTGTTCCCCAAGCAAAAGCTATTAGTAATTATCAGGTCACATTGTTAAAGACACTCGCTCCAATCGTACATAATATATAACAAGTCATAAATCTTCCATGTCTCTTCAAAAAATCTTAAAAGGTACAGGAGTCGCGATTGTTACTCCTTTTAAATCAAACTTCGAGGTAGATCTTGAAGCGTTGGGTAATATTATTGATCATGTCATAAAGGGCGGAATCGATTATGTGGTAACCCTTGGCACAACCGGAGAAACACCAACACTCAGCAAAGAAGAAAAGATTTCAATAATTCGATTCACGTACGAGAAAATAGCGGCGCGTGTACCCGTAGTGGTGGGTATTGGCGGGAACGATACCAAAGAACTAATAAAGGATATTGAAACCTTTCCATTGGAGAAATCCGTGGCTGTGTTAAGCGCCAGTCCATATTATAATAAACCTTCACAGGAAGGAATTTTTCAACATTATAAAATGCTTGCTGAAGCTTCTCCTAAACCTATATTACTTTACAACGTACCTGGTAGAACTGGCCGAAACATCAATGCATCCACTACCATTCGACTTGCCAACGAAACAGAAAATATTGCCGGTATTAAAGAAGCGAGCGGCGATATGGCCCAATGCATACAAATCCTTCGCGATAAACCTGATGATTTTTTAGTAGTAGGGGGGGATGATGCGTTGATTCTTCCGCAAATAGCATGTGGTATGCAAGGTGTAATTAGTGTAGCCGCTAATGCCTTTCCGAAAAAATTTTCTGATATGATAAGGTATTGCCTGAATCAGGATTTTATAGCAGGCAAAAAATTAAACGATGAATTGCTGGAAGCTTACGATTTAATGTTCGCTGAAAATAATCCTGCCGGGGTAAAAGCCTTTATGTTCGAAATGGGATTACTAAACAATTATCTTCGAATGCCCATGATTCCCCTTAGCGAAGAACTGCATTCAAAAGTGAAATTGTATTTGCAGAAATAAATTTTATTTTTTGATGATGGAAATCGAGAAGAAGTTTATGGATCGATAAAAAATTCTAAACAGAATTTTCATTCCATTAAACTTTATAGGTAACACCTTCAATAGCGAGAGAACTGTTCGGAAATATTTCCTTTGCCTCCTGTTCAAACTGATCGAGTTTATCGTATTTGCTGCTGAAATGCCCTATCAATAGTCTGCCAACGGCTGCTTTCAATGCAATGGTTGCAGCTTGGTCAGTGGTTGAATGAAAACGCATGGCGGCCCTTTCGGCTAAGTCTTTGAGGTAGGTAGTTTCATGATACAATAAATCTACACCGGCTACCTTTACAATTAATTCTTCATCAAAAATTGTATCTGCGCAGTAGGCATATGATTTTGGTTTTGGTGCTATGTCCGTAACCCATTCATTTTTTATCAGCTCTCCTTGTTTATCCTCGTAATCTTCACCCCATTTTAGTCGGTCGTAAAAAGATGCTGGTATTTGATATCTAAAGGCTTTATCTGGGTTTAATTTTCGCGGTGGTTTTATCTGTTCAAATTTAAAACCAAAACAGGGAATCCGGTGCTTGGTAGCAAAACAACTCACCTGCCACTTATCAGTTTTTATCAATATAGCATCTTCTTCAAGTGCATGAAAATGGAGGTTATATGAAAGATGAGTATTGGCTGCTTCAAATTGCAGTTGCAGAATTTGCTGAACAGGAGCAGGAGCATATAAATGCATATCATGTTCCCGGTTAAGTAATCCAATACTGTTTAAAAAACCAGGTAATCCAAAATAATGATCTCCGTGAAGGTGTGAAATAAAAATATGATTGATTCTTCCCCAACGAATTTTATACCGGGCAAGTTGCATTTGAGTTCCTTCTCCGCAATCTACCAGAAATAATTGATCGTCGAGCGTAACCACCTGTGAAGTTGGATGACGGTCGTACGCTGGCAGGGCCGAGTTATTTCCAAGAATAGTTACACCGAGCATATTCTGTTAGTAATAATCATTAATATTGGAATAGACGTGCAGCATGTGTTATCTGCTGCATGTTCGGGCAAATTACCTATTTACATTCATTATTCGAAATATGCCGGCGTATTTAAGGACAACCGTGAACGAATAAATAAAAACAGTTATAGTATACCTCCAACCAGTAAAATCAATTACAGATCGGGGTCATAAAATGCTTACCTAAAATGCTACTTGTTTTTAAAATCACCGCGCTTCCAGGCTTTAATGAATTCATTCCATGCAAAGGGGTTAAAAATATTTTGCGGAGGTGCCTGTCCATAATAATAATGCTTATTGGCGTGATTACGTAGAGCAATATTACCGGTTTCTCTTCCATCAGATGGGATTGAACGCGCAAGTATTCTTCGCTTTCCTTCCTCTGTATTTTTACGGGCTATTTCATAATTATCATCAGCTATATCAATACTTGCAAAATCTCTTTCAAATTGCTCGCGGGTTGGGCGCGGTCTTATAATAGTAACAGGTAAGTATACCGTATCCGCTACCATTAATTGAATAATACTATGCTGATTTCCCTCCAGGCTCCGGGGTATTTCAATTAATTTAGGTTTATAACCAATTGAACTAAACTCCAGTTTGTCGCCTTTTAAAACTACAATAGAAAAAACACCCTGTTCATTTGTATAACAACCCTGGTTACGCCCCTGCACTTTAATGGTTACTGAAGGTATGGCCATTAAGCTGTCTGCAGTCATCACTACTCCGAATAATTGGATCACGGAGTCTTTCAATTTTTCAAATTGCGACCTGGCGCCAAACGGTAAAATAATTGCAAAAATAATGATGAGTAGTAGAGTTCTTTTCATTGGCTCAAATATACAGACTACCATTAAAATACTTTCAATAAAATACCCCTTACAATGGTTAAATTTGCACCCTGGTTTATTTTTAACAAAACAGATACATTCATGACTAGCGAAAAGATTCTGAAAGCCTTAAGCAATGTGCAGGAACCCGACCTGGGGAAGGATCTTGTAACCCTGAATATGGTAAAAGATATTGATATAAATGGCCTGAATATTTCTTTTACCGTGGTACTTACCACCCCGGCTTGCCCAATGAAAGATATGATCCGAAACGCCTGTACAAATGCTGTAAAATTATTAGTAAATAAAGAGGCAATCGTTACCGTAAATTTTACTGCAACTACAACCAGTAATCGTAAAGATGCAAAATCGGTATTGCCTAATGTGAAAAATATTATTGCCGTAGTAAGCGGTAAAGGCGGCGTGGGAAAAAGTACAGTATCCGCAAATTTGGCAATAGCCCTGGCACAGGGAGGTGCGAAAGTAGGTCTAATGGATGCCGATATTTATGGCCCCAGTATACCAATAATGTTTGGGGTAAGAGGTGAGCGTCCCTTAATGATGGATGCCGGTGGTGAAAAAGGATTGATTGTACCGATTGATAAACATGGAATAAAATTAATGAGCATTGGATTATTAGTGGATGAAAAAAGTGCGGTTGTTTGGAGAGGCCCGATGGCCAGCAGTGCCATTAAGCAGTTTGTAACAGAGGTTTATTGGGATGAATTGGATTACCTCATTATTGATATGCCTCCGGGTACAGGCGATATTCATTTAACATTGGTGCAAACAGTACCTGTAACCGGAGTTGTAGTAGTAACTACCCCGCAGGAAGTTGCGCTTGCAGATGCAAAAAAAGCTATAGCCATGTTCGGGCAGGCACAAATAAAAGTTCCTATTATTGGCCTTGTTGAAAATATGAGTTATTTCACTCCTCACGAATTGCCCGATAACAAGTATTATATTTTTGGAAAAGATGGAGGAAAAAAATTAGCAGAGGAATATGATATCCCTTTTCTTGGGCAAATTCCATTGGTGCAAAGTATTCGGCAGGGTGGCGACGATGGATTACCAGTGATGGCAGGCTCAGACACTGTTACAAAAAAAGCTTTTATTGATTTTGCAGGTAGTGCTGTACGTAGTATTGCAATGCGAAATGCAAATATGGCATCTACAAAAGTAGTAGAGATAATGTCTTAATAAAGTTTGTAAGCTGAAAACCATAAACCATAAACCATAAACTACAAACTACAAACTACAAACCACAAACTACAAACCACAAACTCTACATGTACAACCTTCCCCACTTCAAAGAAAAAAATAATGAACTAATTGTTGAGTTCATGAAGCAGTACCCTTTTGCCATGCTAATTGGTTGTGCAAACGATTTGCCGGCTGCCACACAAGTTCCATTATTGTTGGAAGAGCGCGATGGAAAAATAATATTGATAGGCCATATCATGCGCAAACAAGATCATCAGTTAGCCTTTGAAAAAAACCCGCAGATATTAGCCGTTTTTACCGGACCTCATACTTATGTAAGCGCTACATTACATACAAACCCACAAGAAGCCAGTACCTGGAATTATATGAGCGTACATGCAAGAGGGTTGTTGAAATTTTTGGATGAAAAAGGACTGGAAAATGCACTACGCCGATTGTCGCTCCATTTTGAAAATAATAATCTCAATTCACCAACTATTTTCAATAATCTTTCCGAAGATTATCGTACGAAATTAATGAAATCGATTATTGCATTCGAAATTGAAGTGAATTCGATGGAACATGTTTTTAAGCTGAGTCAAAATAGGGATAAAGAAAGTTATCAGCATATTATTGAGCATTTGCAAAAACAAGGTGGAGAAGCTTATAATGTAGCAACGCAAATGGGAAAACGCAGTTCGGAATTATTTGAAGACCCCATCTGATTTTGATAGCAGAAGCGAAAAGAAATGTTTAATATGAACTATTTTAAAAACAGGGCGCGGTTGTTTATAGTAGTTACAATCCTGATCAGTTGTCATGTCACCAAAAAAATAGAAAAACAAATGCTTCCGGTTTTTGACATAGAGGGGCACCGGGGTTGCCGGGGATTAATGCCTGAGAATACGATTCCGGCAATGGTTAAAGCGATAGATATAGGCGTTACCACTTTGGAGATGGATGCGGTAATAACAAACGATAAACAAGTAATACTCTCACACGAACCCTTTTTCAATCATGAAATAAGTACGTTGATGCCTGGTACTTACGCTCAATCAGAAATTTCGATCGCTAACGAACGATCCTGGAATATTTATAAGATGAATTATGAAGAGGTAAAAAAGATTGATGTTGGCTCCAGGATTCATCCTCGTTTTCCTCAGCAAGAAAAATTGTTTGTTTTTAAACCCAGGTTGATTGATGTAATTGATTCTGTTGAAAACTATTGTTTGCAAAAAAAGATTCCCCCTGTTTTTTATAATATCGAAACCAAAACAAACCCTGCTACAGATGGTATTTTTCATCCCGCTCCAGAAGAATTTATTGATTTGTTGATGAAACTTATTCTGAAAAAAGGGATTCAGGATCGTGTGATCATTCAATCTTTTGATTACCGAACACTTAAAATACTACATCGGCAGTATCCCGAAATGAAAACAGCAGCGCTGGTAGAAGACCATGATAAAAAATCGCTTGAAGAACATATTCGGGAATTAGGATTTGTCCCAACTATCTACAGTCCACATTATTCATTGGTAAATGAATCCTTGCTTTCAGATTGTCATGGTAAACATATAAAATTAATTCCCTGGACGGTTAATGATGTAACAACGATTGAGAAACTAAGAACAATGGGCGTAGATGGAATTATCAGCGATTATCCAAATTTTTTTCATTAAGTCTTTTGATGTTTTTTATAAAGTAAACCCGGATACATGAATATTTCTTTAAATCAAAAAGTAGCCGTTATCGGTGGCAGTACGCAAGGCATCGGGTTGGCAATTGCGCATGAGCTTGCTGGTAATGGGGCTACTTGCCTGCTATTGGCACGTAATGGAGATGTACTTAAAGAAATCATAAACCAGTTACCAACCCCCACCAGTCAACAACACGAATATTATACGGCCGATTTTTCAGACACAACACAGGTTAAACTTGCGGTGGAAAAAATTATAGCAAGTCATGCAGTACATATTCTGGTTAATAATACGGGTGGTCCCAAACCCGGGCCAATTGCAGATGCTACCGAAGAGGAATTTTTGAGTGCTTTCCGGCAACATCTAATCAATAACCAGTTATTAAGTAAAGCCGTAGTACCTTCTATGAAGAATGCAGGATATGGCCGCATTATTAATATTATTTCCACCTCTGTTCGAATTCCAATTAATAATCTTGGGGTATCCAATACAATTCGAGCGGCAGTTGCTTCCTGGGCTAAAACATTATCCAATGAACTAGGGCAATTTAATATTACGGTCAATAATGTGTTGCCGGGCTTTACGGATACCCAACGTTTACATAGTCTGATAACATCTATCGCACAACAACGCGGCGCAGCGAAAGATATCATCGAAAAAGAAATGATGGAGACCATACCTGCAAAACGTTTTGGTAATGCATCTGAAATTGCATCAGTAGTAGCTTTCCTTGCTTCTCCTGCCGCGTCGTATATTAATGGTGTTAGTATACCGGTAGATGGAGGGAAAACAGGAACCATTTGAGTTACAAAATGGATAAAACAAATTCAGATCACGAAGTTTGAACAATCGATAATTTTTGAACTATATCTTTTGCCTTATGCAACAATCATTTTTTTCAAATAGTAACTATGCAATTCCAAAACTCGCTTTCGTTTGCCCGGCAACTCGATGAAAAAGATCCCTTAAAATCTTTTCGCGAAAAATTTATTCTTCCAACAGCAGAGGGAAAACAACAAATTTATTTTTTGGGCAATTCATTGGGATTGCAACCTAAAGCTACAGAGGCAGCGTTAACTGAAATTTTAAAACAATGGGGAACATACGGAGTAGAAGGGTTTTTTAAAGGAGAAAAGCCGTGGATGAATTATCATGATCAGTTAATAAGTCCACTTGCTGAAATTGTTGGTGCTTTACCAATAGAAATAGTTGTGATGAATCAACTTACCGTAAATCTTCATTTAATGATGGTGAGTTTTTACAGGCCATCGGGAAAAAGAAGAAAAATCATTTGTGAAGCCAAAGCCTTTCCAAGTGATCAATATATGTTTGAAACACATTTAAAGCACTATGGTTTTAACCCCAATGATGAATTGATAGAAGTTTCGCCCAGAGAGGGAGAGCATACTATACGAACAGAAGATATACTGGAAGCAATCAATAAATATAAAGATGAATTGGCTCTTATTTTTTGGGGCGGATTAAATTATTATACAGGGCAGTCATTCGATATGCAAACGATCACCCAAGCCGCTCAATCAGCAGGTGCAAAGGTTGGATTCGATTTGGCTCATGCCGCAGGAAATATTCCATTACAGTTGCACAATTGGAATGTTGACTTTGCCTGCTGGTGCAGTTATAAATATTTGAATGCTGGTCCGGGTGCCGTAGGAGCTGTGTATATACATGAACGTTACCATTCGGATACATCTATCCAGCGATTTGCTGGTTGGTGGGGATATAATAAGGATACCCGTTTTAATATGGATAAGGGATTTAATCCAATAAGTTCTGCCGAGGGATGGCAATTGAGCACTCCTTCAATGTTATTGTTTGCTGCACAAAAAGCATCACTCGATATTTTTACTGAAGCGGGTATAGGTCGGTTACACGAAAAAAGAATACTGCTGAATAATTATTTATGGTATGTATTGGAAGAAGCCGCTAAAAATTCGGGTGAAGAAATTATTGACGTGATTACACCGCGTGAACAAGAATCACGTGGTTGCCAGGTTTCAATTTTAATGCAAAAGCGCGGTAGGGAAATCTATGAAGAACTCATAAAATCAGGAATCATTGTTGATTGGCGTCAGCCCAATGTAATTCGCATGGCTCCGGTTCCTCTTTATAATACGTTTGAGGAAGTGTGGACTTTTGGAAATTGCTTAAACAAATTATTGAAAGGGTCGGCTATTAACGACGGGAATTCCTGACACACTCAAAAATAGAAAAATGGATTGCCATTCGTATAACTTGTAAGAATAAACCTGCGCGTGGAAGGAAACTGATAAATTCAAAACAGCAAACCTCTTATCTTCGCATCCATGACAAGAGCGCAACTGATCAATCAAATTCATCTAAAGAAATCATACCTCTGCGTTGGATTGGATAGTGATCTTTCTAAAATTCCTACTCACTTATTAACTCAGGCTGATCCGGTATTTGAATTTAATAAACAGATTATTGATGCTACCAGGGATCTTTGTGTAGCGTATAAAATAAATACAGCTTTTTATGAAGCAATGGGATGGAAGGGCTGGGAAACGATGGAAAAAACGGTTCGGTATATTGGCGACGAACATTTTAAAATTGCCGATGCAAAAAGAGGTGATATTGGAAATACGTCCAGTCAGTATGCAAAAGCTTTTTTTGAGGCACTACCCTTTGATTCGATAACTGTTGCTCCTTATATGGGCGAAGATAGTGTAAGGCCATTCTTAGCGTATGATGGAAAATGGGCGATTGTTCTCGGACTGACCTCTAATTCAGGCGCAAAAGATTTTGAATTGAAGCAATTGAAAGCCAACAATGATATTGCGGTTGATGATACGGGTAATAAAAATATTATTCAGGATAAAATGGTTGGTGGGGATAAAATGGTTGGTGGGGACACCAACCATGGAGCATCAAATTTTTTATACGAACAGGTTTTATCAACAGTATCAGAATGGGGAACTCCAGATAACTTAATGTTTGTAGTAGGAGCCACAAGAGCAGAAGAATTTACATCGATCAGGCTATTAACACCTCACCATTTTTATTTAGTTCCGGGGGTGGGGGCTCAGGGAGGAAGCCTGAGAGAAATTTCAGAAAAAGCCATGATTAAAAAAGATATTGGTTTATTGGTGAATGTTAGTCGGGCCATAATTTATGCCTCTGAAAAAGAAGATTTTAGAAAAGAAGCAAGGGCTATTGCGCTTCAATATAAAGTTGAAATGGCAGGTTATTTAAGGTAAATGGCAGGGTTCTTGTATTCTCAGGTTCAAATCCAACACCATGAAAAACGCTTCTCTTCTTCTGCTTGTATTTTTTTTCCTTTTAATTTATTCCTGTAAAAAAACTGATGCTTTAGCGGGATCAAATCCTGATGAAGGGTCTTCCGTCACTTATAACATCAATAAAGCAAATTTACTTTCGCTGGTAAACAATATTCGCAAACAGGGTTGCACATGTGGCAGTACCATGATGCCTCCTGTGGCAGCAGTTTTGTGGAATGACCAACTAGGAAAAATATCCTACGATCATAGCAAGGATATGAAGCAGAGTAATTATTTTAGTCATACCGCGCTTAATGGATCAACGCCGGGAGATCGAATAAGTTCAGGAGGATACAATTGGTTAACCTATGGTGAAAATATTGCGCTTGGTTATTCAACCGAACAGGCTGTTATGGATGGATGGCTGAATAGTGAAGGGCATTGCAAAAACATCATGAATGCCGCATTTAAAGAGTTAGGAGCCGGTAAAGAAGGCAATTACTGGACACAAATCTTTGCAACAAAATAAGTTATTACCAATCATCATTTTTATTTCATTGAGTTAAGCCCTTGTCCTAATTTTCATGGACAAAATTAACTCAATGAGAAAATTACTTTTTTTTCTTTCTATTCTGCTATGTGTATGCATTTCGTTCGCGCAAAACATTCCTGCAGTTAAGGCAAATTATTCCTTAGCTGCGAGATTCTCTCCCAAAAAATTAGATAAGCTTGTTTTTAGTACCGCAGTGGATCCTCATTGGCTGAAAAAATCAGAACGCTTTTGGTATACCTATGAAACCTCTTCTGGAAAAAAATGGTATATCGTTGACCCTTCTAAAGCAAGTAAGCAAGAATTATTTGATAATGCAAAACTCGCCTCACTTATTTCTACGTTAGTAAAAGATCCTTTCGATGCACAACATCTGGGAATCGACAGCCTGCAATTTATTAAAGATGAAAACTGGATACAGTTTCAGGTGAAAAGTTCGGAAGAGATAGAAAAAAAAGATACCAGTAAAAAAAATGCTCCTCCCGTAAAAGAAAAGAAGGTTTATTATTTTGAATACAATCTTACCAATGGTGCAATTACTGAACTGAAAGGTTTTAAACGCCCTGTTCGCAAACCAGGATGGGCCTCAATTTCTCCCGATAAAAAATTTGTAGTTTTTGCAAAAAGTTATAACCTCTATTGGATGGATAGTGCTAATTATAGAAAAGCACTCAGAAATGAAGAGGATTCTACCATTATAGAAACGGGCATTACTACCGATGGAATAGAAAATTATTCCTATGGCGGAGATGCTTTTGGAGAGAATAATACCGATAAAGAAAAAAATAAAAACAAACGCAAATCAACGTTTATTCTTTGGTCGCCCGATGGAAAATATTTTTCCATGGTGCGCTCCGATATGAGAAACGTAAAAGATTTATGGGTAATTAATAATGTGGGAGACGCCAGGCCAACCTTAGAAACCTACAAATATCATATGCCGGGTGAAACGGATGCGCCTATGCGCGAATTACTGCTATTTGATTTTGTTTCGAAAACCAGTAAGAGATTAAATACCCGGCTATTCAAGGACCAGGAAATATCCATCGTTTCCAGACCCTCGCTACAAAAGGAAAGGGATGATGAATTTCGGTCGGTGGTTTGGTTGGGTACTAATGACCGGTTTTATTTAAGTCGTACCAGCCGCGATTTGAAAAAAATAGATCTCTGTGCAGTTGATATAAAAACAGGTGAACCTAAACTATTGATTGAAGAACGGTTGAATACTTATGTTGAAACGAGGAGGCCGGGTTTTGTAAATGAAGGAAAAGAATTAATTCATTGGAGTGAACGCGATGGATGGGGTCATTTTTATTTATATGACAGCGAAGGTAAACTGAAAAATGCAATTACATCCGGCCCGTTTCATTGTGAGGATATTGAAGAAATAGATGAGAAAAACAGGGTACTGTATTTTACCGCCAATGGAAAAGAACAAGGTGAGGATCCTTATTATCTTCATTTGTATCGGGTAAATTTTGATGGTAGTAATTTGAAACTGCTTAACCCCGGCGATTTTGACAACATTCTTTCTATGGATGATGATGCAAAATATTTTATTAATAATTTTTCCCGGGTAAATACGGCTCCAAAATCTGTTTTATATGATAATTCGGGACGTAGAATAATGGACCTGGAAACAACAGATCTCAGTCGCTTAAAAGGAGCAGGATATAAATTTCCACAGCTTTTTATGGTAAAAGCAGATGATGGCATTACAGATTTATACGGAGTAATGTATCTGCCATTTGATTTTGATTCAACAAAAAAATATCCCATTATTGAATACGTTTATCCGGGACCCCAAACTGAAGCGGTAAACAAATCATTTAGCAGATCAATGGATCGTACAGATCGTTTAGCGCAATTTGGGTTTGTTGTTATAACAGTGGGTAACAGGGGCGGCCATCCCAGCAGAAGTAAATGGTATCATAATTTTGGTTATGGCAATTTACGCGACTATGGATTGGCTGATAAAAAGGCAGCGATAGAACAATTGGCGGATCGGTATTCATTTATCGATATTAACCGGGTAGGAATTCATGGCCATTCGGGAGGTGGTTTTATGAGTACGGCAGCAATGTTGGTATATCCCGACTTTTTTAAAGTAGCCGTTTCTTCAGCAGGCAATCATGAAAATAATATTTATAACAGATGGTGGAGTGAAAAACATCATGGAGTTCGGGAAGTAATCAGCGAAAAAAACGATACCAGTTTTGTATATGCGATTGAGAAGAATTCCGAACTGGCAAAAAATCTTAAAGGAAGATTAATGTTGTCGACCGGAGATATGGATAATAATGTACATCCTGCAAATACCATTCGAATGGCCAATGCATTGATTAAAGCAAATAAACGATTTGATTTTGTATTGATGCCCGGTCAGCGGCATGGCTTTGGCGATATGTCGGAATATTTTTTCTGGATGCAGGCCGACTATTTCTGTAAATGGCTATTGGGAGATTTTTCTCAAACAGTTGATGTAACGGAAATTAATAAAGAAGTGGAACAAAGCGGTAACAAATCAAAAAAATAAAAAATACAATGTACTTTCAAATCGGCAAACGGGCGCTATAATTGTTTTGTATTATTAATCAGCGTTCTTTTTTCGTAAACCGAAATAACCGCCTAATAATGTACATGGTAAAACCAAAAGGAAGAAACTGTATCTCCAGGTATCACTAAATCCAAAATCAAATTCATTGGTATACCATAGGAATGTCAGGAAAACAGCTCCGGCAATAATGATATAAAGCCAATTTTGGCGCGTTGAAATTTTAGCCGTGCTATAACCTGCCGATATGCTGGCTATAATTATTGAAATGGCAAATGAAATCTCAGCCACTAACAAATCCTGTTCATTTGGCTTTCCGTTTGCAGTAGGTATTATATCGGCAAACAATAAAAAAGCCGACAGACTTATCAGTATCGCAAGCGCAATAATTACTCCTGCTAAAACAGAGAAAAAATTCTTTATTAATTCTTTTGCCGGATAATTTGACATCAAATTTTCACTTTAGGTTTACCGGGCTTAAAACTTCCAGTAGGACTTGTATACCAACCCTGAATTTGGTAACGAAGTCTTCCGGAAGTTACAGCTTTATCTGTTTGCAAATAGTTCTCTACTTCTTCTTTTGTTGAACAATCAAAAATAAATAATCCCTGCCATTGGTCGTTTTCATCAAAGGGGCCAGCTACTTTAATTATACCTTCCTGATATAAATGCCTGATATTGTTTAGATGTTCAGTTTGTATTGCAGCGCCGGTTGTTGAATCCTGATTTCTGTTTGGACCCTTTATAAGCATTACAAACCAATATTTTCGAATTGCTTCCTGGGGGTTCTTCTGTTTAACATTTTGAGCAAAGATTATTCCACACAAACAAAGGCCGGCAAGTAATAAACTAATTTTTTTCATGGCAACTTATTTTCAAATTAAAGAACAAGGTAAATTTTTAGGAAGTTGAATTATGATTTTTAAAAATATCAAATCTTCCCAATGATTGTTCAACAGGTACTTTACTAAATTCGGTAAACCCTCTACGCAAACGAGATTACATCTTCGGAAAATAGGTATTTATATGAACTCTTTACTGTTGACTAAAGACTCTGAACTCTTCTTCTTACCTTTGTTTTTCACAAAACAGAAGATTGTTTATGGCCCAGGATCTTTTCCAATCACCGGATTATTTTAATGTAGATGAATTGTTAACGGAAGAGCAAAAACTAATTCGGGAAACTGTAAGAAACTATGTGAAAAAAGAAATTTCTCCGATTATTGAAGACTATGCCCAACGCGCCGAATTTCCGCAGCAAATTGTAAAGCAAATGGGTGAGTTGGGATGTTTTGGTCCAACTATTCCTGAAAAATATGGCGGTGGTGGTTTAGATTATATTAGTTATGGATTAATGATGCAGGAATTGGAGCGAGGTGATAGCGGAGTTCGTTCAACTGCTTCTGTTCAGGGATCACTGGTAATGTTTCCCATTTATGAATATGGAAGCGAAGAGCAGCGAATGAAATTCTTACCTAAGTTAGCAAGCGGGGAATGGTTAGGTTGTTTTGGATTAACAGAACCCGATCATGGGAGTAATCCAAGTGGAATGCTCACAACTATTAAAGACGCCGGTGATCATGTAGTATTGAATGGTGCTAAAATGTGGATTAGCAATGCGCCTTTTTCCCAAATTGCTGTTGTATGGGCCAAGGATGAAGCGGGTGATATTCGTGGAATGGTGGTAGAAAGAGGTATGAAAGGGTTTTCAACACCTACAACGCATGGTAAATGGAGTTTACGGGCGAGTGCTACCGGGGAACTTGTTTTCGATAATGTAAAAGTTCCCAAAGAAAATATTTTTCCGAATATAAAAGGGTTGAAAGGACCATTGGGATGCTTAACAAAAGCCCGTTATGGAATTGCATGGGGAACAATTGGGGCAGCAATGGATTGTTATGATACCGCTTTACGCTATTCTAAAGAACGAATTCAATTTGATCGACCGATTGGTGGATTTCAGTTGCAGCAAAAGAAGTTAGCTGAAATGATCACTGAAATAACAAAGGCTCAATTAATGAATTGGCGGCTGGGTAGTTTAATGAACGAACACAAAGCTACCCCGCAGCAAGTGAGTATGGCAAAACGCAATGGATGTGAAATTGCAGCACAAATTACACGCGATGCAAGGCAAATGCTAGGTGGAATGGGTATTACCGGTGAATACAGTATTATGCGGCATATGATGAACCTGGAAAGTGTTATTACCTATGAAGGTACACATGATATTCACTTACTGATAACCGGTATGGACGTGACAGGATTGAATGCATTTAAATGAATTCAAATGAATAGCGAATAGTCAATGCGATGTTGAATCTTTTTTCCTATTCACTATTGACCATTCTCTATTTACTAATATGCGAATTTTCTTAATAGGATTTATGGGCAGTGGTAAAACCTACTGGGGTAGTTTGCTGGCACAGCAGCTACGGTTGCCCTTTTATGATTTGGATGCTATCATTACAGAAACAGAAGGTAAAGCGATCGGGCAAATTTTTTCAGAGAAAGGGGAGGAGTATTTCAGGCTCCTCGAAAAAGATATACTTGCAGATATTGTTAAAGAACATCCGGCATTGGTACTTTCCTGCGGAGGTGGTACGCCTTGTTTTTTTAAGAATATCGACCTTATGAAAAAGGAAGGTACAACGGTTTGGCTCAATACCTCTATCGAAGTGTTGACGGAAAGATTGAAAAAAGAAAAAAAAACCCGCCCCCTGATAAAAAATATTAGTGATGATGACCTGCGTTCATTTATTTTAAAAAAGATGAACGACCGTCGACTTTATTACGAACAGGCAGATGTACATATTGAAGAAGCTACTATTACAATAGATTCACTATTACAACAGATACTTCATGTATAAAACTTTTTTAGTTTGGGCCTCTGTGTTGGGTGGCCTTGCTGTTGCCCTGGGTGCATTTGGCGCGCATACACTTAAGCAATTTGTTGGAGCAGAAACTATTTCTACATTTGAAACCGGTGTTCGATACCAGTTTTATCATGTTGTTGCATTATTTATAGCAGCCATTTTGTACGAACAGTTTCCTGGTAAATGGATTCGGTACGCTGGCTACTCATTTTTAATTGGTATCTTATTATTTTGTGGCTCATTGTATTTGCTAACTATTTTTAAGGCAACGGATGCAGTAGGAATAAATGGGATTGGAATAATTACTCCATTTGGAGGAGTTTTTTTTATTGTTGGATGGATATTTTTATTAGTTGGAGTACAATCAAAAAAAGGTTGATTCAATTCTTCCCGAACTGAAGTTCGGGGCAAGTGAACCGCTGTCTGCAATTTCAAGAAGATTTTTTTATCGGTTAATGAAATTTCCTTTAATTCAAAATCGCTAAATTTCATGTTTTCCGGTTTACCTTGATTTCTGCTCTTCATCTCCTTTCTCTTTTATCTCTTTTCTCTTTTGCCTCTTTGCCTTTTAACTCTTTTCTCTTTTATCTCTTTTCTCTTTTGACTCTTTGCCTTTTATTTTTTGCCTTTAAACTTTCTACTCTTTTAACTCCTTTCTCTTTTATCTCTTTTCTCTTTTGTCTCTTTGCCTCCTCTCTCAACTAAACGAACTTGTAAACGTAATAATACTACCATCTTTATTCTCCACTTTAAAATCTCCGCCAATATTTTCCATCCTGCGTTTCATATTGCTCAGGCCATTTCCGAAACGTCGAAGTTTTTCAATATCTATTCCGACTCCATTATCCGAGACCGTTATGATTAATTTTTTATTACTGGTGGTAATACTTATTGAAACATCCGTGGCATGTGAATGTTTCATGATATTGTTTAATGATTCCTTTACACTCAGGAAAATATTTCTTCTTTTTTCGCCATTCATTTCTACAGCAGGTATGATATCAGGAACCATTACGTGGCAAGCAATAGGGGTGCTGTCAAAATATTCTAATGCGTTCGCCCGAATGTAGGCAACCAAGCTTTCCAGCGAATCATTGGAACTCTTCATGGTCCAAATAATACTATTCATTTTGCCAAGTAAATCATTGGCGGAATTTGAAATTTTTTCTAATTCTGGAAATGCCTGATCTTTCATTTTTGTTTTTACAATTTCACTCATCAACCGTATAGCAGTCATACCGGATCCCAATTCATCATGCATATCGGCCGAAATTCGATCGCGCTCCTCCTGGCGTGTAGTAACAATGGCTATTTGTTTTTCAAATTCTTTACGTTCATTTTCTAACTTGAAACGTTCCCGTTCCCGAACTCTTTCGGTAAGATCCCTACGATTTTTATAAGCCAGACCCGATAAGAAAAAAATGAGTTCAAGTACAACTCCTACTTCATAGAACAAAAGCCCCTTATTTAAAACCGATGAATTATCTGAAGAAAGTCTTATTCCAAATAACCGAAGCAGGGAAAAGATCGAAAAAAACAGCAATGCAAAATTACCAGCGGCCAGGTAGTTGAGCAGCTTATCCTTTCTAATAAAACTATAATAGATAAATACTCCACCAATCAAGAACATAAAAATTTTGATCACTAAATTTTCTAATGTAAAGAGCAGTACATATTTGTTGCTAAAGAAAAATACCAAAGAGAAAATAAGTAGCAAGGCAACAAGTATCCAATTAGCAATTCGTAAAAATTTATCCAGTGGCGGATGGTTGTCACGGGTATTTATAAACCGACGAACAAAAATCAGGTAGAAATAAACGCCTAGCCCAAGAATTATAAAATCAAGATACTCTTCATAAAAAAAATTCCATTCTTTACTTTCTGTTAACGAATAAGATTTAAAGAAAAAAAGTAAAGTGGAACACAAGGCATAAATGGCATAATATAAAAATTCAAGATTTCGGTTTTGTATATATACTGCCAGTGAATAAAATATCATTAGAAATAAGATACCAGAAATAATATAGGTGCTGATATCAATGACGGGATCCCGGTACTTTAAATCTTTTAACCAGGAGGATAAATAATCTATTTCTATAAGCGTAGGATTAAAAATATTTGCATTCGTACGAATAAAATTGAAAGAAGCATAGTAAATCCTTTTTTCCCCTGGGGCCAGGCGCACTAATTTAGACCCTGAATACGTTGGATTTTTATCGGGGATAGCTGAAATTAATTGCATGCTATTTTCTAAAGAATCATTAGACGATGCATACAATGCCAAATTACGTACATAGTAGCCAGGAGTAAAATAGAGTGCTATTGTTGTATCACTATTGTTTACCAACTTTAATCGTACTACCAATGTATTCTCTATAACCTCGAGCGGTATTGAACGATGAAAATTCCTGGAAAGGGTATATTGATAGGAAAGTTCTTTTAGGGTTTGTAAAGAAATTGGCTTTTTTGAGGTTAGCCCAATGGCACATTCATCTTTAATATTTTTCTTAAAACGGATAGCAGAAACATCAATCCAACCTGTATCTGGTAATTGTGCATCACTTAAAAATGGCAGAATAAGGAAGGAAAACATTAAACCCACCGACCAAAAACGAATTCTTTCTGAGCGTATATAATCAGGATTGCTCCCCATAGAAACTGGTAATTGGTATTAAAAGCATGTGTTTATGTTGTAAAATACATTTTTTGCGCGACAGCATGATCGGGTGCCCACTTTATTTATGCATTTCTTATAGCGTGGTTTTTGGCAACTGCTTATCTTTGTATACATGGCCAATCGATTAAAGTCCGGTAAACGATCTTCAAAAACCTCACCTGACCAATTAAAACCTGAAAAAGAAGAGCAGGTAACGGTTAAGGATTTGGTAAAAGACGAACGTACTCATAAAATTGCAGGAACTGTTTTGCTCCTGGTTGCTGCATTCCTTTTTGTCTCTTTTTCTTCGTATGTCTTTACCTGGAAAGAGGATCAGGATAAGATTCTTAACCAGGGGGCTTCAATACTTCTGCCATCTGGTAAAACAAAAACAGCAAATCTTCTTGGCAATATCGGGGCTTATATCTCTCATCAATTTTTTTATAACGGTTTTGGCATTGCCTCCTTTTTTTTGTCAACCCTTTTTTTTGTTATGGGCGCAAACTGGCTTTTCAGCAGAAAGTTATTTTCGGTTTGGCGCAATGTTCGTTATGTATTACTTGGTCTTATTTTTTTTAGTGTAGTATTTTCCTTTGTGATGGCCCGCAATGGCTTTCCCTGGGGAGGAGCGGTGGGTGATATGATAAGTAACTGGCTTATAAAAATGATGGGCTCTATAGGTACTGCCGCTGTTTTATTGGTAATGGGTCTTGCCTATTTTATTTGGCGGTTCAATCCTGTATTTAAAGTTCCTTCCATAAAAAAATTACAAACACCAGCGGCAACCGTTTCTGAAAATGCGTTAGAAGATGCGGGAGGAATAAATGCAATGGCCTCCGAAAACGGAGAGAATACAATTGAAGAACTAAAAAACTCCAATAAGCTTAAAAGCGGTAAGGGAATTGTAGTAATACCGCCTACTGAGAATGTTCAGCGCAATCCAACCACTGATTTAAAAGTAATTGAAAAAGCAGATACCCCGCTTGTAGTAATTCCGTCTGTTCCAGAACCTGTTGTTCCGATAGCAACGGATATTAAAAAAGCATTATCGAAACAAGCATCCGAAGATTTATCAGCAAATCAGGAATCTGGTGCCAGGGCAATGGAAAAACCGAATAGTAAAAAGGATCTACCGAATCTTGAGTTAGAAATCAAACTGATACCCATAGACGAACCTGTTGAAGAGGAAGCTGCAGATATTTTCATAAGTAAAGAGATAGTGGCAGAACCATACGAACCTACGCTCGACCTGCG
>JANNEK010000458.1:0-4556 GCA_031378605.1 Chitinophagaceae bacterium
AATACAACGTAGCCAGGATGGAACAAACTTTGAAACGATTACAAGGGTCGACGTAATAAATGCTTCACAACAGGAACAGAAATATTCTTACTCAGATGTTGTGGCGGAAAAAAGCAAAACACATTTTTACCGAGTGAGGCAGTCTATGAATACTGGTATGCGATTCTATAGTAACATAATAAAGCTTAATGGAAATAAAATAACATTGATTGAAAGAATTAAACCAAATCCTTTTGTAAGTCAATTGGAAATACCTGTACAGCTTAAAGCAGCTGGTAATATTGGAATACGCATCACCAATCAAAATGGCGCCATATTGTATCACCACATTTTTAAAGGTAATACGGGCGCAAACAATTTAAAAATTAATGACATTGGCAATTTAAAACCCGGCATTTACTTTATTGAATTGTCTGTAGACAATGAAATCATCCGGGAAAAATTAATAAAGCAATAATAGGATACTCTCTCGTAAAGGAAGCCCCGGTAATCATTACCGGGGCTTCCTTTTTTTGTGTAATATGTTATGGCTGCTGGCACAAAAGGCATCTGGTGTTTTTATTACAACAGTCTATTGCTGCATTTTCATCTTTAACAAAATTTGAGCAGGCGACTCCTTCTTAATTACTTTCTTCTATTTTTTCATCCGCCACATTTGCCAGCAGCACTGAAGTCATTTTCTTTAACGGGTTTAGCCTGTTTTCTGCATAGCCATTTCTTCGGTTAATAATATCTATACATTCGTAAATAGCCATTAAAAAAGAAGAAGCGTCTGCTTTATCTTTACCGGCAATATCAAAAGCGGTTCCATGATCGGGTGAGGTACGTACCCCGGCAATACCTGCTGTAAAATTTATTCCTTCTCCACTCGCAAGAGATTTAAACGGTATTAAACCCTGATCGTGGTACATGGCTAATACTGCATCAAATTTAGTATGATGCCGCCGGGCAAAAAAGGCATCGGCACTAAAAGGTCCTACTACCAACATATTGTGTTTAGCTTCCTTTATGGCGGGTCGAATAATTTCTTCCTCTTCTTTTCCAACCAAACCTTCATCACCAGCATGAGGGTTTAAACCCAATACGGCAATCCTTGGTTTATCAATACCAAAATCCTTTATAAGCGATTGATGAAGAATAGAAAGCTTCGAAAGAATATTTTCTCTTGTAACATATTTTGCCACTTCGCTTATTGGTATATGTTCGCTAACTAGTGCAATGCGCATATTTTCAGCAACCATCATCATTACTACATCTTTTGCTTCAAATAAAGACTTTAAATAAGGAGTATGGCCCGTAAAATTAAAGGTGGCCGATTGAGTATTCTTTTTATGTATTGGAGCAGTAACCAAACCATGTATCTTTCTTTCTTTTAATGCTTCTGCAGCCGCTACCAATGATTTTACCGCATAGTTACCACCCGTTTCTGTCAACTGCCCCGGGTTAATGGCCACTTCTTCTTCCCAGCAATTCAATACATTTACCTGTTTGTAGTTAATGCGACTAAGATCTTTTATGTTTTGATAATTAAACGTATTTTCTGAAACAGCTTTGCGGTAAAAATTGATTGCTTTATTAGAACCAAAAATAACAGGGGTACACATTTCCAATAAGCGCTGATCGGAAAATGTTTTAATGATCAATTCTATTCCAATTCCATTGATATCTCCAACAGTAATTCCTATAACTGGTTTCTGAGCAGGTGCATTCATTCGTTGTAATTAAGAAGCCGAAAATACAACATTGTTGGCAAAGACTATTTCGGATTGGGTGCATTTAAAATTGTCGTGCCACTTTCCCCTCTCCACTTTGGTGGAGAGGGGGTTTAAAGGGGTGAGGGGAAAAAGGATAGCGACAATTTAAAATGCACCCTTCGGGTTTTATTAATACGAAATTCTATGGAAGCTGGTACCCGAAGTATCATTTAGCGAACGTAAAAAGGCAATGATATTTTTAATTTCTTTAGGTGATAAGTTTAATTTGTCGAAAGGCAGGGTTTGATTGGTGGGTGCAATATTTAAACCTTTCCCACCACCATTGTTATAAAAAAGTATAACTTCTTCTAATGTGGTAAAAACACCATTATGCATATACGGTCCGGTTATAGCAATGTTTCGGATAGTTGGGGTTTTAAAGGCAAACCGGTGAAATTCTTTTTTTGTGAACATGATTCTTCCTGTATCAGTATCCAACATGGGTTTTTTCTTATCTTTTGTTGCAGGTACCCCGATAACCTCCGATTCCTGGTAGAAATATAACGTTGGTTTTGATCCATTGAACAATGGAGCAAAATGGCAGGTAGCACAACGGGCCTTACCCATAAATAAATTAAATCCATTAACCTCCTGGGGAGTTAGTGTTTGCTTTTCACCACGTATTTGTTTATCGAAGCGGGAATTATAACTGATTAATGTATACAGATACATCGACAATGAATTAACCATTATCCTTGGAGTGAATTCAGTTTCCTTTCCAGGATAAGCTTTTGCTAAAAGAGTTTTGTAATCCTCTTTATTATTCAGTTTACTAATTGCGGTTGCTGCACTGCTGTTCATTTCGTTTTCGTTTCCTAACACTTCTATAATTAGTTCATCAAGTGATGCTTTCCGGCTGTCATGGAAAAGATTTTTCTGCAATGCTGCATTCCATAAGGTAGGTGTATTTCGGGGTAGACTACTATGTTCCGAGAGTTGCATCGCTTTGGGTAATCCGTCGGTAAATCCCTTACCAGGTTGATGGCATCCGGCACAGGATCTCGTACCTGTAGACGAAAGCGATGGATCGAAAAATAATTTTTTTCCTAATTCAATTTTTTCCGGAGTAAGGCGATCATCTCCTAAAAATGGATTGATTCGCAGATTTTCAATATCGAATAAGCCGCTTGTTTTCTTTATACTTCCAGCCCTGAGCGGATTATTATTAAAATTGTTTACTGATTTTAGATCACCTAATAATCGGCAAGCGGGATTCATAAATCGGGTAATAAATTCCATCCGGTTGAAATTGTCAAAGCGAGGGTTGTCGATTAAATATTTTTCTGATGCGTTTACCAGTTGAATTATTTTTTTATAATCTACACTGGCAGGCCCCGGAATTTCCGGTTGGTATATCGTCAATACCTGCAGAATACTACTGACAGCAGCCGATGCTTCCGGCAAAGATAACTGCGCAATCGGCGAATCAAATCCCGTAATACCAAGAGCCGTGATACGATATAACTCTTCCATAACGGCATCCAATATATATGTACCCGGCTCAAATGATGATGAATTAGCGTTTAAGCCTTCTGTTAATGAAATTAATTTTTCCAGATAATTTAGTAACCTTGTTTTCGATAATCGATGATAGGAGGGAAATAATAACGGTTCAATACATTGAAAGCCGAGCGGCTCCTGGTAGGCGGTAGGGTCCTCGTCTTCTATAAAATCAAGAGGAGGTCCATTTATTTTAGCAACATCTAATTCATAGTAATACTCAACAAACAACTCTGTTTTTTTGTAGGCTTTTCGGGCCAGTAAAAAATGATTTTGAAGAACAGCAACCGGGCGGTTCGTGCGTACACCTGCCTGGAGCTGCTTTAACTGATTTACTAACTCTTTAAACTGACTGCTGTAATAGGCTCTCACCTTTTCATTAGGTGAATCAGAAGGATGCATCGAGAAAGAATAGATAACTATCGAAAATCCGATCAGAACAAAGGCATAGATTATTTTTCTCATCTATCGTTGCTATTAACCTGTTTGTATCAGGATCATCTTGCGAAGATAGCCCTAATTGTAAAATATAATCCCCCGATCATTAATCGGGGGATAAATGTAGTAAGAACTTAATTTTTATTTTACAACCAAACGTTCTATACCTGTTGACCCATCGGTCCCTTTTACATGCACAATATAAGAGCCGGCAGGCAGTTGAAAATTTAATTTGTTTTCTCCAGTAGTAATTTTAAACGACTGTTCGAATGTTTTTAATCCATTCATATCATACACTATCACCGAAACTTGTTGTTTTTTCGAACTTGTAATATGTAACCGCACCTGATTATTTAATACAGGGTTGGGATGAATGCTTATATTGAAAGTTTTTACCGACCGGAAGTTTACTGATCGAACTCCCAAAATTGTATTTCGACCATTCTTATCTGTTTGTATTAGGCGATAATAATTGATTCCTTCAAGCGGAGTATTATCCGTGAATTCATAATTAAATGCACCAGAGGTATTGTTTGTTCCGTTTATGGCCATTAAAAAACTAAAGTCTTTTCCGTTTGAGGATCTTTCAAGCGTAAAATAGTCATTGTTCTCTTCAAAGGCAGTTGACCATTGCAATACAGCGGTTTCATTTTTTTGGAATGCTGTGTAATTAATAAGCGATACAGCCAGTGAAGCGGTTACCTGTATATTAAAGGTATCAGCAATACAAGTAGTGGAAGGAGTGATACTATCCCGTACATAATAGGTATAGGATCCTACAACAGAAGGAGTAATCGAAAATGATTTTGAAGTACCCGTTACCGTTATAGGAGGAGCTGGCAGTGTGTACCAGTTGTATCCACC
>JANNEK010000029.1:0-3420 GCA_031378605.1 Chitinophagaceae bacterium
CCATCTTCATCATCGGCAACAAAGGTTAATTCATTTCGCCAGGGGCCCAAACCCGTTGAGCTATTGTAAGAAATTATTTTATCAACTATTGAACGGGCAGCAACTTCACTGTTAGCAGGTATACGCCCTACACCAATATCAAGTAAATAAACTCCGTTTCCATTTATATCATCACCGTCGGAAAGCAAGCCAAAAAAATCATCTGAAGTATAGGTTGATAAGGGATCTAATGAACTATTACTTTCGTAGGCAGGAACCAAATTTGTGTTGTTACGAATTCTATTTTTATAATCAAAAGACGCATCACCAAACAGCAAAAGATATTTAGGTCTTTTGGTAGTATCGGAACCGGCCTTATCAAAATACATTTTTACAAAATCCCGTAGAGCAGTTGGATCGGGGGTACCGGATGAAAATTCATTAAATACCTGTTCAGAACTTACCACTACTGTCTTTAACCCTTCACGATGCTGGTGATATTGTGCTAACCGTTGTGCCTGGCCAAGAAAAGTGGCATCAGTAATAATAATATAATCTGCTACTCCGCTCTTATGCAAATCCTGATTATTTATTTTTCCAATGCCAACTGGTTGCAAAAAATTAGCAGGATTAAAAGCGATGTACTCATGTAACGTGCTGCAGTCATTTACAAATTGCAAATTGTTACCAGCTAACGTTGTTTTCATCAATATTGGATTTAACCGATTGCTAATATCCCAAACCCGGGTATTCACGGCAGCATTACTAATAATAAATTGACCAGTTTTTCCCAGACCGACACTATTCCAATCTCGAAATACCAATTGATCTACTCCTGACATCGATAAATTACTGTGTGCATGCACTTCAAACCAATTTAACCAGCCTTGAGAACTAAAGCTTCCTTCTGAATAGGAATAGTTTACTGCAAGAGTATTGGAGGTGCTGCTAAAAGTTGCCGATGATAGAATAGATTGTGCGAATAAATCAAAAGATCCGTTAGACACCGGCGGAATATCAACCTGCAGTATCGGTTGTGTATTAATGGTAATATTAAATTTACTACCGGTTCCGAACGAGCGAGCAATCGTATTCGAAATAAAAGTTGCTGGCTGATTGGTGATGCCAGGTACCAAAAAAGAAAAGGTGCGGTTCAATTGTTTGCCGGGCATAGTAGAAAATTCCTCGCCATACCATTCTTTACCACTACTTAAAAAATTTAAGGTATCCAACTCGTGAAAATAACGGCTGTTAAAGCTGGTAATTGTTGTAGTTGGTATTAGAGTAGCCGGCTGATCTTTGATGCGTTTTCCGTCTGCCCCTACTTGAATAAAATAAAAAGACTGTTCACTGTAAATATTCTTTTCATGACGAAATGTTTTTTGAATAGTATCTATACGCCACTCATGAGGACCCTCGGCATAAAAAAGAATGTAGTCAGCTCCATTCAACACTCCATCGCCTCCATCTTCTACCCAAATGGCATTTTCAAAAAGATCGTCCTGTTTTTTACCGGTTGTCAACTCAGTTAACAGACCACCGCCGTTACCATATAACTTGATAGAGGAGGATGAAAGGCTGCTGGTATTAATTCCCAGTTTATTAAGAAAAGGAATATCTATTTTATAGATTCCAGCGTTATTCACGGAAATTTTATACCAATTTCCGGTAGAAAGCACAGAATTAGGAGCATATATTCTTTGAGCAACTGCCGAAAGGCTTGCCAGTAAAAATGCTGAAATAAAAATGCTGAATATTGGCTTAAAAAAAAACATTTGCTCAAAATTAACTCATTTTTTATCTACTAAATTGCAGCTAAATGGTTGTTTTCCAGAAACTCACTATATTCGCAGGGTCAGTTTAATTTGTGGAAAATCAAGCAACGATTTGTACAATATTTGACTTAAAGTACCGTTTAATCTAATTGAACCAACCGCAAAAATGCTATCAAAATGAACTTGAAAAACCTAATTATCCTCCTTACTTGCGCGGCAACTATTTCTTCTTGTAAGAATGGCTTGTTTAACAAGAACAAAAAGGAAAAATCCGACGTTACTGGCTGGAACTACAATGACAAAAACATGGGTGGTTACCAAGTCGCTAAAGAAAAAGAACAACGCACAGGCCCCGGTCTTGTATTTGTACAAGGTGGTACCTTTACTATGGGCGCAGTGGAAGAAGACGTTATGGGCGATTGGAATAATATTTCAACGCGGAAAACGGTTAACTCTTTTTATATCGACCAAAGTGAGGTTGCCAATATTCATTACCGTGAGTATCTATACTGGTTAAATAATGTATTTGATGGCGATGAATTTAAAGCTGTTCGCGAAGGCGCCTTACCAGATACCCTGGTATGGAGAAGTGAGTTAGCCTATAATGAACCGATGGTAGAATATTATTTCCGCCACCCTTCTTATAATTATTATCCTGTTGTAGGTGTTACCTGGAAGCAGGCTTATGATTTTTGTTTGTGGCGCAGCGACCGTGTGAACGAAAAAGCATTGATCGATAAACAATTCATTAATAAGAATTCTCTTAAAAATATTCAGGGCCAGGGTGGTGAGTCATTCAACACCAAGTCTTATTTGATGGGGTTAACTACTCCTACTCCCGGACCCGGAGTTCGTTCTAAGAACAATCCGTTAAAAAATCCAAATGGTACTCCACGTGCTCAGGTAACTTTTGAAGATGGTATTTTACTACCAGCCTATCGGTTACCAACAGAGGCAGAGTGGGAATATGCAGCAATGGCGCTGGTTGGACAAAATCCTAAACCAAGCAAAAAAGAAAAACAGCGTGGTGAAGAATTACTGACCAACAAGCAAGTTTATTCATGGAGCCAGAATGTAAATGGTTTACGTGATAGCCGCCGCGGAAGTTGGCAGGGTACTTTTCTTGCAAACTTTAAAAGAGGTGCCGGTGATAATATGGGTGTTGCAGGTGGTTTGAATGACCGTGCTGTTTATACCGCACCGGTAAATTCCTTCTTCCCAAATGCATTCGGTATATATAATATGTCGGGTAACGTTAACGAGTGGACCGGTGATATTTACCGTCCATTGTCACCTTCAGATAATGATGATGTTTCTCCTTTTCGTGGTAACCGTTTCGAAAAAGATTTTCGTACGAAAGATGGCGAGTTTGAAAAAGATAGCCTTGGCCGTGTGAAAAGAGAATATGTTACTGACGAAGAAAGTAAAAACCGCCGTAACTATCAAAAAGGTAATGTAATTAATTACCTTGATGGTGACTCGTTGATTACTGGTGTTAATTATGAAACAGATAAAGAAAAAGGTCGCGGTTATGGATTAACTACGCTTATCAGTGATAAATCAAGAGTTATTAAAGGAGGAAGCTGGAATGATCGCGCCTATTGGTTATCGCCTGCTACCCGCCGCTTCCTTGAGGAAGATCAGGCAAGCAGTACGGTAGGTTTCC
>JANNEK010000054.1:0-31049 GCA_031378605.1 Chitinophagaceae bacterium
TTAGTGTTACTAATATTTTTAAATCGTAGTGCGGAATCCAACTTTAAAACGCCATTTCCATAACTAGTAACGTAATAAAATCCATTAAAAAAAATCATATCGAAGAAAAGACTAAAAGCAATTCCATTTTGATTCAATGGCAAGTTTACAATATCTACTTCATTTTTCTTTAATTTATATTGATAAATATGAAGGTCTGTTAATATAAACAGAAGATCCTTATCAAGAAACATACTATTTACCTGTGTAACTTCAGGGGTACCTTTCGTTTTAATTTTTAAACGCCTAAATGTTCTTTTTTTATAATTCCAACAATAAACACCTTGATTGTTTTCAGAACTGAAATAAACCAACGAATCTCCAATTCCTTCTGAATCATTAAAAGATAAGTTATGATAGGAACCAAACTCTGGGTAAATCTCCCTAATTGGCTTGAGCTTGTCGGCTGTTATAATATACGTACCTGTTAAGCCCGATACAATTCTTTTACCAAAGGGATCTGTAGTGCTTAGAAAAAAAGCCTCCTTGTTACTAATCTGATGTAATGCATTATTAGAAAATTTAAACAATCCATTTGTTGCTGATATCAATAAAGCGCTATCAATGCCCATACTCAAATGATATGCATAATCAATAGACGTATTTTGATTTTGTGCATACCGTACTATAAAAAAAGCAGGTTGTTCATTTTTTAATGTTGCTAAGCCCATTTGTCCGCCCATCCAGAGAAACTTTTCTTTATCTGCAAAAAGCGTATAAACGGAATTTAACCAGTTATTAGGATACGAAATCTCATTCTCTTTTATTTTATAAAGTTTGTCATTTTCAAATTTATAGATTCCCTTATTAGTGGCAATCCAAGCCAGGTTTGGATTTGATATGGAAATACCGTACCCAACTTCATTGGGTAGATAATTTTTTAATTTCGTATTGGTTTTATGTTCACCCTCCGTTAATTCAGGGAATGAAAAACAAAAAATACCAGAACTACTGCCAACAAGAAAAACATTTTCTCGTAAATATCTCAAACAAAAAACTTCCATTGACGGAAACGACTTAAATGGTTCAAAAGATATTGCTTTCGTTATTTCAAGAAAGTCTTTTTGTTGAAATAGTATTTCAACAAACTCTTTTGAATTATTTGAGACAACAATTGACATTGGCCCCACTTGAACCGCCCTGATAAAATTATTATTTGATATAGAAATCGGTATTTGCTTAAAACGAAAAGTGTTCTTTAAACTGTCAACAAATAATTCCCATAAGCCTTTATTAGTTGTTAAGACATACGAATTTCCAATGCGTAGAATTGAACGAATATTTACACCTTTAAATTCTGTGTCTGTGCAATTAATTATTTTAAAACCCTCATAATCCGAAGTTGAATTCAAGACAGCAATACCATTATAAGGTGAAATTGCAAAAAGATTACCACTCAATTCATCAAAAAATAATTCTGAAAAAGCTGTCCATGAAACCAGGTTGCCAGAAGAATCAAGGATTGAAATCTTTTTAAAACGTTTACTATCAAAATTAAATACTCCATCTTGAGTAGCCGCCCAAATAAGTCCCTTACCATCTTTACAGATAGAATAGACATTACCGGAAGTTAACCCTTGTTGCGCCCCATATTTTTTAATGTACAGGAATATTGTGCTATCTTGAGAGTAGACAACGATTTTACTAAAGAAAAGTAGTATACAAACAACTAAAAAAACTCTACTGCTATGAAAAAACATGTAGTTTTATTTACTTATGAAAACTTGTCTACTTTTCAAACCGACATAGATACTTTTAAAGATGATTGCTTAGATACAAATATAGGTGAGAATACAATTGTTTTTCTCTTAGAAATTCCTGAATTTAACAATGCTAATAAAAATGAGGCATACTACCTATCACAAGTTGAAAGTATTCCAAATTCCAAAACATCGCCTTATAATGAAATTGTACCAATAAAATTAGAAAAACTGGATTTTAGAGATTACAAAAGTTGGGTCAAGTGTATTAGTTATATTAAATCTAGATTTCCAACTGCATATTACTATTTGTTTAGTCTTGGTCATTCTAATGGATTATGGATTTCTAGGAATCAAGGTAAAAAATTAAATTCCAATAACACGCCAAACATTACATTTAAAGAAAATTCCAAAACATACTTTCACTCTATTAATAATATACCATCTATAATATATTCTTCAGAAATAATTGAAAAAAGTGACAATAAAATTGATTATTTATTTAAAGCCAATTCTCATTGCAAAATTTACGATGTATTATGGAATTACGAACTGAGTAATGCGTTAAACAAAATAAAAAAAATTAATTTTGAATTGATCGTATTAAGCAACTGTTCTTCTTCCCTATTTGATAATTGTTTTCTTTATAGCAAAAGAGCTAAAAGAATTATAGCTACAGAAACAATTATCTGCTATGAAAATAATTCTTTAGATGAAATATTAAAAGTATTTAATGCCTACAGCAACGAACCGGATAAAATTATTAGGGAAATATTTAAAGTATATAAGAAAATAGCTCCTCAGGTTTTAAAAAATAATAAACCTCGAATGGATGAGCTTACTCTTTTTTTAATCGACATAAGGCGCTTTGAACATCTAGTAAAACTGTTAAATGCTTGTACTACTGAAATAGCTAAAAAGCATTTGTCCCATCCTGATTGGCTTTTTAATATTAGGAGCAAGTCGCCAGAATTACCCAACAATGAATCATACATTGATCTTTGTGTGTTACTTAATACAATAAAAAAAAACATTATAAAGAATTCTAAATTGACATTTATAATTAATAGGATTTTGTATTTATTAAATTCTTCAATTACCGATAAATGGATTAGCTGTCGAATTCCAGGAAATAAAAACGATTTGCCAACGGGGATTTCAATATACTTTCCTAAAATAAGTACAAATAGTATAGATTTCTTTAAATGTGATTATATTCTCGATAAAAATAAAAACCTTTTTTTGAAAAAATCTAATTGGGATGATTTTTTAAAGAAGCTTTTCGATCTAAAAAAACTAATGACATATATTGTTGTAAGCAACAAAATATGTCATTAGTTTTAATAATTTAGATAGCATATTTATACAAAACTATCATCATCACCGCAACGTGGAGGTACCTTTACCTTAATTTCATACATCTTATCATTAACCTTTAAGAAGTTTTTTCCACTTTTTTCCAAAAATGAAATTCTATCCGTGGCAGATTTACTAAGCTCATCCCCGAGTTTAACTACTCTATATTCTTCGGATGATATTGTGCATACAATTGCATCCTTGTTCATCATAATTACATAGTTCATACATTAATTTTTTAATTTGGTTATAAAATTAAAACGAATTTATCTAAGTTCTTGATTCTAAATTATAGATTGTTCACCCAAAACAAGAAGGTGTTTTCACGGTCACCCGTAAAAACACCTTTAAGATATACAAACCCTATCATCAATTCAACACACTCTTCTCCTTCACCTGCTCAATTTTTTCCTGCTGCTTTATACTTTCCCAACCACCTAGTATATTGCGGAGATTATGTAGTCCCTGCCGCTTAAATAAGGAAGCTGCAATTACACTGCGGTATCCCCCGGCACAGTGCACATATAAATTTTGATCATCTTCTATATTGGCCATCGTGGCAGGATCCATCATATCTGTTAATGGAATATTTATAGCTTCTTTTACATGACCATCCGCAAACTCTGTTTCACGGCGCACATCAATCACCACTAACCGATCATCAAACGGAATATCCATTGCCAATTCATCTGCTTCAATACTAAGAATCATATCCGACTTTTCACCGGCATTTTTCCAGGCTTCATATCCTCCTTCCAAATATCCTTCCATTCTCGAAAACCCCACGCGTGCCAATCTTGTTACGGTTTCTTTTTCATTTCCCGGCTCCGTAACCAATAAAATCGTTTTATCAAAAGGCAATAAACTTCCGGCCCATTCGGCAAATCGTCCTTCCAATCCAATAAATATTGAACCGGGTACATAGCCCATCGTAAATAGTTCTGCCATGCGCGTATCCAGTACAATAATATCGTCTTTAATCAATTCTTTAAATTCGTTAACAGATAATGGCTTTAACGCTTTTTGCATAATTCCCGCTAAGCTATCATACCCTTCTTTATTTATCAGTGCATTTATCGGAAAGTAGTTAGGCGGTGCCGTTAGTCCTTCAGTAACTGATTTTATAAACGCTTCCCTGCTTTGTGGTTGAAGCGCATAATTGGTTTTCTTTTGTTCTCCAATGGTACTAAAGGTTTCGGGTCCCATATTTTTTCCACAACTACTACCTGCGCCGTGTGCAGGATAAACAATAACGGAATCGGGTAAGGGCATTATTTTATGTTGAAGACTATCATACAGTATACTCGCCAATTCCGACATTGTATGATCGGCATCTTTTTGTGATAAGTCGGGCCTGCCCACATCACCCACAAATAATGTATCACCCGTAAATAGTGCATGTGGATTACCATCCTCATCTTTTAATAGATAACAGGAAGATTCAAGCGTATGACCGGGTGTATGCAATACTTCTATTGAAATTTTACCAATAGAAAAATGTTCTCCGTCTTTTGCAACGTGTACAGGAAAATTAGTTTGTGTTTGCGGACCATATACAATAGGAGCACCGGTGGCCTTACTTAGATCTAAGTGGCCACTTACAAAATCGGCATGAAAATGCGTTTCAAAAATATATTGAATAGTTGCATTACGATCCGTTGCAAGCTGAAGGTATACTTCAATATCGCGCAATGGATCAATTACAGCCGCTTTACCTTCGCTTTCAATATAGTAAGCCGCTTCACTTAAACATCCCGTATACAATTGCTGAATATACATATGCCTGACTTTTAATTGTTGCAAAGGTAATTTTAAAAAAGCAAAGCGGAAACTGTAAGGCTCCCGCTTTGTAAAACAACGAACAATTTAATAACCAATCCTCAGGCAATCAATTCATCTACGCATTTCATGATCTGTTCTATTCGCTGTGTGCTAATAGAATAATAAATGAATTTTCCTTCCCGGTAGGTTTTTACAATACCTGCTCTTCGTAAAATAGCAAGGTGTTGAGAGGCTACTGATTGCTCGAGCCGAAGGTGTACATAAATTTCTGTTACGGTAATGCGTTGTTTTTCGTCAACCAATTTTACTATTTGCTGTCTGAGTTTATGGTTGAGCGCCCGTAAAATCATCGCTCCCTTTTTAAGATTTACAAAATCTACTTTTACTGCACTGTTATCAGAATGCAACAGCATCGAATAATTACTCGCCGTGTTCATAAAAACCAGTCTTTATAATTTTGATAAGATAAGGTGACCATCAAATTTAACAGCAAAAATTTTATATTAATGATGAATCTTTATAAAAGTTTTAATGGCAATTATTTGGGATGAATGTAAAACTCTTTGAGGTAAACGGGTTCGGAATAGGCGAGTGTAGTAAACTCCTGTTTAATAAATTTTGAATATGAAAGAATTGAAAACTGTTTCCCGCTAGCAATCAACTTAATAAAACGAAATTTTGAATGGCCACCCATATTTTCCCATTTATCGGAACCAGATCCAAAAAAATTTATAACGCCCATCGAATGATATTGTTCAAAACTATTTTCATTCAGTATCAGCGCACAGGGTTTTATTATTTCTTTTAATTGCCTATCATACAAAGCTGTAAAAACTTCCATGCGCCGTGCATCAATGAGCGGACAAAAATACTCAGGTTCGATAATATATATATCAGCATATTGGCCGATGGCTTCCGCGGCCATAAGTTTTAGCGTGCTTTCGGTAATCAATGGAATAGCCAACGCATAACACAACCCTTTAGCAGTTGCCATACCAACTCTTAAACCTGTATAAGAACCTGGGCCGGCAGTTACTGCAACAGCAACAAGATCTTTTACAGTATAGCTATTTTGTTTGAGGATCTTCTCAATTGCCTGGTGAATCCACGTAGCATGATCATATTGTTGCTCATTATACGAAGAAGCTATAAGTTCTCCATCTTTTGAAAGATAAATACCTGCTATTTCTGTTGCTGTATCAATATTAAGAATAAGGGCCATGGCTGCTAAACTAAGATCTTTTACTTCTTCAAATTTATTTAGTAACCTTATTTTGTTGTATGCTCAAATCATTTTCCAATGCCGGCGCTACAGTATAAGAGCTGTCTGTTTTACTAAGTTCGATTAATAGATTATAGATTTTATCCAATCCAATTTTTTCACTCCACTCAAATGGCCCAAAAGGATAACTGGTTCCCAATTTCATTGCTATATCTATTTCTTCTTTGGTACTTATTTCTTCTCCAAATGTATAATATGCTTCATTAATTATAGTGGCGATGATCCGGGCACTTATCATTCCCGGAGTATCAGGCACCAACTGATAATTCCAGTTAAGTGTATCAAAGAATTTTTTTACCATCGGTTCCTGCAAGGGATTTGTTATTGCAACTTCTACTATCCTTCTTTCTAAAAAACCGGGCCAGGCATTAATCCGAATAAAAAATGGTTCCAATTCTTTTCCGCTATATTCCACGGCATTAATAAAAAATGGGAATCCCGCACGCATACCTAATTGTGCTGTTCGCTCCTTATCATTTATAAACAATAAATCTATATATACATCAGCTACGGTTGCCACCAATGTTTTTACGGAACCACACCATAGTACCTCCACGTTTGCAGGTACTCCTTTCGCTATCCATTCTTTTTTTAATACATCATTTGCTAAAACAGCAATTACCATTCATCTGATTTTGTACAAAGTAAGAACATAAATGGCAGGTGATGAATTAGTGAGGGTAGAAAGTAAGAAAAACAGAAAGTAATAAGACCGAAAGTCAAAAAGTTTGAACTATTAATAAGTGAATTCATTCGTTTAAGCTCAAGTGTTTATTGTTTAACCCGTCAAGATCACTCCTACATACGGTCTTAAAGACTTTTCCCTACATTTGGCGCATGGAAAAGAAAATCATTAATACGCCAAGTGCCCCTGATCCTATTGGTCCTTATAGCCAGGCCGTTCAAGCTGGTTCGTTATTGTTTATCTCCGGCCAGGTGGCTATTAACCCTGCTAATGGTAATGTAGAAGCTACAGATATTTTTGGAGAGGCCCACCAGGTAATGCATAACTTAAAAGCAATTTTAGGTGAAGCTGGTATGGATTTCAATAATGTATTAAAAACTACTATTTTCTTAAGTGATATGAGCCTTTTTGCTACGGTGAACGAAGTTTACGGTAAATATTTTAATGGAGAATTTCCGGCACGCGAAACTGTTGCAGTAAAAGGATTACCTAAAAATGTAAATGTGGAGATAAGCATGATAGCCTCCAAATAGCCGGAAGTGTAGAGTTTGTAGTTTAAAGTCTAGAGTTTTGAGTATTGACTCCAGACTTCCGAACTCAAAACTCCAGACTTTGAAATGTGAAATTATTTCAGCACATTCAATGCTCTTCCAACTTTTGTAAAGGCAGTAATAGCTTTATCTAAATGATCTTGTTCATGAGCTGCACTTAATTGAACACGAATTCTTGCCTGACCTTTTGCAACAACCGGAAAAAAGAAACCAATTACGTAAATTCCTTCTTCTAATAATTTTGCAGCAAACGTCTGCGCTACTACCGCATCGTATAGCATAATAGGCACAATAGGATGATCACCAGGTTTTATATCAAAGCCAGCCTCGGTCATTTTCGTCCTAAAATATTTTGTATTGTACTCCAGCTTATCTCTTAACTCGGTGGTTTCACTCAATAAATTCAATACAGCGATCGAAGCACCTACGATACTGGGCGCAACAGTATTTGAAAAAAGATAGGGACGCGAACGCTGACGAAGCATTTCAATAATTTCTTTGCGACCGCTGGTAAATCCACCAGAAGCTCCACCCAAGGCCTTTCCCAATGTACCTGTAATAATATCTATTTTACCCATTACACCCCGGTACTCATGAGCACCGCGACCTGTTTTACCTAAAAATCCGCTGCTATGACATTCATCAATCATAACAATGGCATTATATTTTTCTGCCAATGCTACTATTTTATCCAACTGCGCAATGGTTCCATCCATACTAAAGGAACCATCTGTTACAATTATCCGGTTTCTCAGTTGTTTGGATTCAATGAGTTTCGCTTCAAGATCGTTCATATTGTTATGCTCGTACCGGTAGCGTTGTGCTTTGCACAATCGAACACCATCTATTATCGAAGCATGATTTAACGCATCAGAAATAATTGCATCCTGCTCACCGAGCAAAGGTTCAAATAGCCCACCATTAGCGTCGAAAGCTGCAGCGTATAAAATAGTATCTTCTGTGCCTAGAAAAGTAGAAATTTTTGCTTCTAATTCTTTATGAATATCCTGGGTACCGCATATAAAACGAACGCTGCTTAATCCATAACCCCGCTTATCAATATACTTTTTTGCAGCTTCTATAACTTCAGTATGAGAGGAAAGCCCTAAATAATTATTCGCACAAAAATTCAACACTTTTTTACCATTAACTATTATCTCAGCTCCCTGGGCTGATTCAATAATCCGTTCGGTTTTATAAAGACCTGCATTTTTTATTTCATCCAATTCGGAAGCAATACGCTGTACAAATTTCTCATTCATGAAACATCATTTTGTAGGTCAAAAATAGGAAAATTGAATGGGGCTGGCCTATTTTGACGAAATACCCCTGTGTAAAAAACAATTCATCGGTCATTTAAGACAGTTTGCCGGTGAAATGACACATTTAATAGAATTTTTAGTTTTCCTGTAACATTTTCAAAATACCTTCGTCCAATAAAACAAAGCAACGCTTATGTTTCGCAAAACTTTTATAAGGCTATTTTTGGTAACCATTCTTGCGCTTACTGCGCTGGTTATTTTTGCCGTTGCAAATAATAAATTTTCGAACGATCAAAATAAGGAATGCAGCGAATCCACAAAAGAGGGATCCTCGCGCAGCAGAAGTGAATTTATGATTCTGGAATCGATTGGCCGTACTATCATTAATACGGCTAATTATTAAAGAACAATTGGTTTTCACTTAGAACCTGTCTAAAATTCATACTTCTAATAATATAAGCAGCAGATTCGCAGATTAAAAAACCTCAACTAGGATAACTTATCTGTACTACATCTGTGAATCGGCGTCTATAAAAAAATATAAATCATTTTTAAACAACTTCTTAGATAGTATTGTTGAGAGGCCCCGAAACGCCTCTTTTTTTATAGAATAAATTTTATTGTTTTAATTGTAACATTTTAAGACCCCTGTTCGTATAACTATTATCTAATTCAGCAACTGTTCCTGCTTATGACCGAAAGAGAGTATAATCAATGTGTTAACCTGTACGCAGATAATGTGTATCGATTCATTCTTAAAAATCTTCGTCACGAAGAAGATTCTAAGGATGTGGTACAAACTGCCTTTGAAAAAATGTGGGTAAACCGGGCCGATGTAGATAATGCAAAAAGTAAAAGTTATCTTTTTACAGTTGCCTATCACCAAATGATTGACCATATTCGAAAAGTAAAGCGAATTAGCTTAAGAGATGAATTTAAAGACGATATGCGAATCACCGACAGGCCGGTTTCCAACACCAAAAAAATATTGGAAGAAGCTTTGAGCCGATTGAGTGAAACACAACGTTCGCTGGTATTATTGAAAGATTATGAGGGTTATTCTTATGAAGAAATTGGAAAAATCACCGGATTGAATGAAAGCCAGGTAAAAGTATATTTACACCGTGCACGTATTCAATTGAAAAATTTTTTAGTAAGCCCTGAAAACGTATTGTAAGATGAGCATTAACCGCAATAATTACGAAGAATATTTTTTACTGTATATCGATCATGAGTTGAATGCTGATGATCGCAATGCAGTGGAAGTATTTATAAAGGACAATCCAGATTTACGCGAAGAACTTGGTATGTTACAACAATTGGTTGTTCGGGCAGATAAACGTGTGCTATTTAATGATAAGGCATCTTTACTGAAAAGCAGCACTGCTGCTAACCCGGTAAATGAAACCAATTACGAAGAATATTTTTTATTGTATGCAGATAACGAATTAAGTAATGAAGAGAAAGACCTCGTAGAACAGTTTGTTTATAAAAATCCACAGCATCAGGCTGTTTTTGAATTATACGATAAAATTCATTTTACGCCCGATACCTCAATAGTATTTGCCAATAAACAAGTGTTGTACAGAAGCGAAAAAGATGAGAGAGTAATTGTAATGCGCTGGTGGAAAATTGCAGTAGCTGCCGTAGTATTATTATTTATGGGAGTTGCAGGATGGTATTTTTCTGGCAATCAAACTAAAAAAACCATTGATACTGTTGTAAAAGGAACAGATACCAATTCAACTAAACTATTGAATCCGGTTATCGTTGAAAAAAATAATTATGTTCAAGTGAATCCTTCCGATAAAAGTGCACCTGAAAAATTAGTTATTCCAGCTAAGAAAAATAGTGTGGAAACAAAAAAAACTAACCATCTAATAGAAAAAGAACAACCCATTTTAGTCAAGAATATTATTGAAGAAAAAAAATTACCAGTTCAGCGTAACATTATAGAAACCCCGCCCGTTACACTTATAGAAACGGGGAAAGATGTTGCAGGAAATGAAACGAAGGAAAAGGATATTAAAAAGGAAATAGTTCCAATAGTTAATACAGCAGTTATTGATGGGCCTGTCGGAATTAAAGATGTTAGCGAAACGAATACCCAACCAATTGTTTCTTATGCCATCAATACCAACGATAGAATTGAAGTTCTTACTACATCGGTTAGCAATAAAACCAAACTGCGTGGTTTCTTTCGTAAAGTAAGCCGGGTAGTAGATAAAGCAACAAGCTTCGGCAACGGCGAAAAAAACGAAAATAAAAATGGGATACGCATTGCCAATTTTGAAATAGCATTAAAATAATCACTTAACAAGTTAAAATTTCACAGTATGAAAAGGATAGCGATACTCCTGACAGGAATTTGTTTTGCCCTCACATCAACAGCACAAACAGATACTACAGTTACAGAAAAAAGCGATACCATACGCATAGGCAGTATGATTATTATTAAACGTGGTGATGGCAAATCATCCGGCGATAATAATGTTACAATCCATAGCCGCAAGAAAAATTATAAACCTTCGAATGTTTCTACCAATTGGTTTATCGTGGACGTAGGTATTAATCAATTTGATGACAAAACTGACTATACCTCCTCTGCCATTCAAAATCCATTAACTGGTTTTGCTCCCGGTTCGGATAAGGATTGGTTCAAACTTCGCAATGGTAAATCGCTCAATGTAAATATCTGGTTCTTCATGCAAAAATTAAATGTAATTAAGCACGTGGTAAATCTTAAATACGGGTTGGGGCTTGAGTTGAATAACTATCATTATAGCCGTAATATTATTTATCAAACCCAACCTACAAAAATTAAAATCGATGGCAGTACCGGTTACAGTAAAAATAAACTGGCTGCTGATTATCTAACAGCACCCATTATGCTAAATTTTGATTTTACGCCTGGTCGAAAAAATGGTTTTGGTTTTAGTGGGGGTGTAAGCGCGGGTTACTTGTATAGCAGTCGCCAAAAAACAAAGTCGGCAGCCAATGGAAAACAAAAAGTATGGGACGATTTTGATTTAAACCCCTGGAAAATATCTTATGTAGGTGAATTGCAATTAGGCTTTGTAAAACTATACGGATCGCTGGCTACTAAAAGTATGTTTGCAAAAGGATTGGATCAAACACCTTATAGTGTTGGAATACGGTTTAGCAACTAGTGAATAGGGAATTGTCAATAGTGAATGGTAAAAGGCAGAAAACGTTATTGCAACCTGCAACTATGAATTGAAACTTTCAACATTCACTAAATTGATAATTCACATTTATATCTTTTTCGATTTCTCTCTTGTTTAGAATTCCCCGGCGTCCTTTTGGATGCCGGTTTTATTTTTTGTTAACCAGGTAAGCACCTGAAACTACCAATGCAATACCTGCCAGCTTTTGTAAAGAAATCGGACTTTCCCGCATTCCCAATACTCCAAAATGATCCATTAGCAGCGCCATTATAATTTGCCCTGAAACTACCAATACAAACATATTGGCAACTCCAATTTCTTTAACAGACAATAAGGTAACAGTAACCACAAACACACCCAGCAAACCTCCAATAAATTTATACCAATCAATAGTTGTATATACTTGCAGTGAGGGTAATGCCTGTTTTGAAAAAATCAATAAAATTCCCAACGCAACAGTACCACTGGCAAATGAAATAAATGCTGCCAGTAAGGGATTACTGATCGCCATTCGTAACTGACTGTTAATACCCGATTGAATAGCCATAGCCACCCCAGCCAGAAATGGAAGTATATAAAATAATGATTTCATAAAAATAATTTTTGAGAAAGCAAGTTCATTAATTTCAGCATAATGATGCTTATAAATAAAAAAAATATAATAGTAATCTTCCGAAGTTGATTTTATTCTTATTTTCAATGCTCTAAAACATTTTTTTATGTCGTACAACATAATTGATATTGAAGGAATCGGTCCAACCTATGCTGCAAAACTTAATGCTATTGGTATAAAAACGACTAATGATTTACTGGAAAAAGGAAGTACTAAAAAAGGCAGAGAAACAATTGCTGCTTCGTCTGGCATTCCTGAATCACTTATTCTTACCTGGGTAAATCATTCTGACCTGTTTCGCATAAAAGGGATTGCCGGTCAATTCTCTGAGTTACTGGAAGGCGCAGGTGTAGATACCGTAAAGGAATTTGCCAATCTCAACCCGGAAAATCTTTTTGTAAAACTTACAGAAACGAATGAAAAATTCGGACTCAGTGGTCGTGTACCCTCCGTAGAAAGTCTAAAACAAATGATTGAAATAGCGAAGAAGTTAGATGCAAAAGTGAGTCATTAATTTTTTCTTAACAATTGATAGTCAGGTGTTGTTGTTCTTTATTTTCTTTGAATAAGCTGTTAAAACTTATTCACAGCAATAATACGGTTCAATTATTGTTCGTTATTATTGAACTGATCTGATCTGATACCCGGCAACCTTATAACAAATCATTCACTTAAACATTTTGCCTCTCGACCAGTCTGTACATAAAAGCAGCGTTATATGAAGACTAAAATTGTTTCTGTTATTTTCTTTCTTGTTGTAATTGCGTCTTTTTCCTTCCGTGGTATAGAAAAAAGAAAAGTAAAAAGAAGTTTTCGAAATAGTGAGCCTACCGGAACAGTTTATATCATAATTGATAAATCGGATTACGAACTAAATGTATACGACGATGATGGATGGTATGCTACTTATCCTGTTGTTTTTGGTAATAAAGATCTTAGTGATAAACTTATGGAAGGAGATAAAAGAACACCGGAGGGCACTTTCAAAATAATCTCAAAAAGACCTCACGAAAAATGGCATCGTATGTTGATGCTTGATTATCCCAATAAAGAAAGCTGGCTCAAATTTAAACAACGTAAAATAGCAGGTGAAATACCACGTACTGCAAAAATTGGTGGTGGTATCGCTATACATGGTACCTGGCCCAATGATAACTTAGTAGTAGATGATTTCACCAACTGGACACAGGGATGCGTATCCTTAAAAAATGAAGACTTAGATGAAATAAATGAATTCCTTCCAAATGGAACCAGGGTCATTATCAGGCGCTGATAAAAATAGAAGCCTCATTATTCAAAGAAAAAAGATCCAGGAAACAAGGAGCATTAAAGTGGTAAATCAAAAAAGGCGGCCAATGATTAATAGCCATTTTTAATTATGGATGGCGCTCACATCGGTTACCCTCATTTTACCATCAGTCGCTTTCATTTTCAACTGTCGACAAATTGTCGACAGTTGAAGTCCATCTTCTGTCTTCACTCTTATTTTCATTTTAAACCAGTAGTCTCTTGAGTTGGCGCTATTGGTTAAAACCTCTACTACATCTATAATAGAAAAATACCACAGTTGTTCGTTTTCATCCCAGTGGCTTCTTACTTGCCTGTCTTCAAATAATTTGATGTTGCTCATTGTTTTGAGATATTAATTTTAGTTCTCAAATTTCAGTTGTACGATTTTTTCGTACTTCTCATTTTACTTTTCTGTGCTGTAATTTTTATACTCCTACTCAACCAAAAATCTTTGCAATTACTTTTACTTCTTCATAAGTGATTTCATATGTCTTATCCCACCAATTAATATCCTCCGGTTTCTTTTTTACAATTTCTGAATTGGGATAAAAATGAGTGAACTTATAAGCATGAAATGCAGCCACCATATTTAATAACAAGAATAAGAAAAGAAGGATGCGAAAAATACGCCGTAAAAATTTCATAAAGTATATCGTAAGATTAGAAAGAAAACTACGTAGAATAAATTCTTTTTAAAAAATAAAATAAATCAACCCAACTTTTCAAAAGATGCTTGCGTATATATTAGTGAGTGTGCTGATCCTGTCATCATTACCAATGTGGTAGCATTGGCAAACGTTGAACGTGAAGAATGATTTTCTACTAAGCCTCACCATCTCCAGCGGTGGGGTTTTTTATTTATTATTGAATGGTTATTTGATTCTGTATAGTACCCGTAAATACTACATCACATTTTTATAATTTCCCTTTCTTTATTTCATCCACAACACCAGGATCAAGCAGGGTAGAAGTATCTCCGAGGTTGGAAGTTTCTCCTTCGGCAATCTTCCTCAAAATCCTTCTCATAATTTTACCACTTCTTGTTTTAGGCAATCCGGTTACAAATTGAATTTTATCGGGCCTTGCAATAGCTCCAATAACCCTTGAAACAGTAAGTGCAATATCCTGCCTTGTTAATTTTTCATCACCATGCATTTCATTGTAAATTACATAGGCATAAATTCCCTGTCCTTTAATATCATGCGGATAACCGACCACAGCGCTTTCTACAACTCCTGCATGCATATTAATAGCATTCTCTACTTCTGCAGTTCCAATACGATGACCACTTACATTCAACACATCATCTACCCTTCCTGTAATTCTGTAAAATCCATTTTCATCACGCAAACAACCATCACCGGTAAAATATAAATTTTCATAGGTAGCAAAATAATTTGTTCTGCAACGTTCATGATCGCCATAAGTAGTTCTTAAGATAGATGGCCATGGAGCGGAAATACAAAGATTACCTTTGATTAATCCATCTTCTGTTGCTACCACTTCTTCTCCTTTGTCATCTACAATTTTTAATTCAATACCCGGCATCGGCAATGTTGCCCATCCAGGTTTTGCAGGAGTAATACCCGCCAAATTAGAAATTAAACAACCTCCTGTTTCTGTTTGCCACCAGGTATCTACAATTGGACATCGTTTTTTTCCAATATTTTCATCGTACCAATGCCAGGCTTCTTCATTAATAGGCTCACCAACGGTACCTAATACTTTTAATGAATTAAGTTTTTTTCCCTGCAATGGGCCAAGGCCAAAACTCATTAAACTGCGTATAGCCGTAGGCGCTGTATAAAGAATATTTACTTTATACTTATCAATAATATCCCAAAACCTTCCTGCATCCGGCCAGGTAGGTATTCCCTCAAACATTAATGAAGTAGCACCCGCTGCTAATGGGCCATACACAATATAACTATGCCCTGTGATCCAACCTATATCGGCCGTACAAAAATGTATATCACCCGGTTGATATTGAAAAACATTTACAAAGGTGTAGGTTGTCCATATCATGTACCCTGCACATGTATGTACTACCCCTTTTGGTTTACCGGTAGAACCTGAAGTATACAAAATGAAGAGGCTGTCTTCTGCATCCATTTCTTCAGCAGGGAAAAAAGGATTTCCCATTGTTTCAACTTTTTTTATTTCATCTTCCCACCAAACATCTCTACCCTTAATCATTGAAACTGCAATTCGGGTACGGGTTAATACAATTACTTTTTTTACAAATTTGCATTGGACCAATGCATCATCAATTACACTTTTTAACGGTATTTCTTTATTTCCTCTAAACGCCCCATCGCAGGTAATGATAAATTCGGCACCTGCATCCTGCAATCGATCGGCTATACTTTGAGCACTAAATCCTCCAAACACTACTGAATGGATGGCGCCCATCCTCGCACAAGCCAAAACAGCTATTGCAAGCTCTGGCACCATGCCCATATAGATGCACACACGATCACCCTTTTTAACTCCGTTATTTTTTAATACATGACAAAATTGCATCACTTTAGTATGCAGATCGCGGTAAGTGAGTATACGATGATGTTCCTCGGGGTCATTCGGTTCCCAAATAATGGCTGGAGTATTTCCTGCATTTTCTAAATGACGATCAAGGCAGTTTTCGGTGATATTTAATTTCCCTCCTTTAAACCATTCTATTTTGGGTTCTTTAAAATTCCAATCCAACACCTTATCCCATTGCTTGCGCCAATGAAAAGAGGAAGCCACTTCCATCCAAAAAGAGGCTGGCTCCTCAATGCTTTTTTTATACGCTGCTTTGTATTCCTCAAAGGACTTTATTTGAAACGGATATGACATAAAATTTTAATTATTATTAAATGCGGTTAATAAAAATACAGATAATAATGTTTCATGATGCTCCTTTTGTAAATTACGTCACCATTGCTTAATTACTATTTAACTGCATATGATTAACGAATCGAATACCAAAGGTATCTGGAAAGTAATTGCTGCCTCTTCTGTGGGCACTTTAATTGAATGGTACGATTTTTATCTTTTCGGCATGCTGGCAAAAACAATCAGCACCCAATTTTTCCCGGAGGGAAATGCAACAGCAGCATTATTAAGTACACTGGCCATTTTTGCTGCAGGATTTATTGTTCGACCTTTTGGTGCTTTAGTATTTGGCCGTTTGGGAGATTTAATCGGGCGCAAATACACATTTTTACTTACTCTTATTTTAATGGGTGGCTCTACTTTTTTAATCGGTTGCGTACCTGGTTATAAAACGATTGGTATAGCTGCACCCCTATTGGTACTTGTTTTAAGATTATTGCAGGGACTTGCATTAGGTGGTGAATATGGTGGAGCTGCAACCTATGTTGCCGAGCATGCACCAATCAACAGGAGAGGTTATTATACCAGTTGGATACAAACCACTGCAACACTAGGATTGTTTGTGGCACTTGGTATCATACTCATCGTAAAACGAAATATGACCGACGACGCATTTAATGCAGAATGGGGAGGATGGCGCTATCCTTTTTGGTTATCTATTTTACTGGTTATTGTATCCATTTATATTCGGTTGAAGATGGAGGAGTCACCTATGTTTTCAAAATTGAAAATAGAAGGAAAAATTTCGAAAAATCCTTTGAAAGAAAGTTTTCGCAATAAAGCTAATTTTAAAATGGTATTGCTGGCCCTGTTTGGAGCCGTTATGGGGCAGGGAGTTATTTGGTATACCGGCCAGTTCTATGCGCAAAGTTTTTTAGAAACAAAATGCTTCCTGCAATTTGAACAAAGCCGTACGATTATGTTGTGGGCAATTGCCTTTGCCACTCCTTTCTTTTTATTTTTTGGTTGGCTTAGTGACCGGATTGGTAGAAAATGGATTATGTTGATCGGTATGTTTTTAGGTATAATTTCTTATCGTATGATTTTTTCAGAGTTTTTAAAAGATACCAATGCCAAAGAATGGATGAAACAGGATCTGGTAAAAATAAAATCAGATACGGTAAGAAAGAATATAGAAAAAAATCAACTAGTTGAAATTTCCACTCTTTATAAGAATTATTATGGATCTAAATTTACCAAGGTTTCTGTGGATACGTCACAATTAAATTCTTTCCAAAATATATATTTAAAAGATAACAAACCCATGTACCGGAATATTGAACTGGGACTTGAAAAGTATTTCAAATTCATTTTGCTGGTTTGGTTTATGATTGTTTTGGTAACGATGGTTTACGGCCCTATTGCGGCTTTCCTTGTTGAAATGTTTCCAACAAAAATTCGCTATACTTCTATGAGTTTGCCTTACCATATTGGTAATGGAGTATTTGGTGGCCTTGTGCCCTTTATCGGATTATTACTTACCACCACTTTCCCTTCAGATCCACTGGTTGGGTTATGGTACCCAATTGGAATTGCCGCACTTTGTTTTATTATAGGCACCATCTATTTATCGAATAAAATTGATAAAAAAGTTGATGATTAATAATACATCCATTTATATAATGATTGAAAAATAAGTATATGAATTCTATAAAAAAATATCTTGGGTTGGTTTGGATGTTTCTTGCACCCTTTATTATATTGATTCTTATAATTGGGGCTATTACTTATATTGATGTGAATGGGAAAAAAGATATTAATAATCCAATAATCTGGATAATTATTATTAGCATTTTTACGCCAATAGCTATCGGGCTCATGATTTTTGGTTGGTATGCTTTTAAGAATGAATATGATCATTTGCCGGAAAGTTCAAAAGATTTGAATGATTGATGTTGGTTATATTACCTGTAAAATAATAACGTTCTAATTAAATAAACTTGACGCTGAACCCAAAAATGTTTAAAGTATCTTTGGGTCTTAAAACATTTCACAACTTGCCTCTATTCGATGTGCGTAAATCATTTTCTCAAACCGGTGATACCCTTAAAAAGTTTTCAGCATTTAATCCTATAACCATTCGTAAAAAAGGAACACGTGTTAAAGCATTGTTCGCATTAACGATGGTTTGCTTTTTTTGGGGAACTACCTGGATCGCTTCTAAGGTTGGAGTAAGTTATAACCTGCCGCCTTTACAACTTGCAGGCATCCGCCAGTTATTCGGTGGTATTGCTTATGTAATTTTCTTTACAAGTAAAGGAAGAGCATGGCCCCGCGGTAAAGAATGGGGGCCGATACTCATATTGAGTTTTCTAAATTTTATGCTTTCTAATGGACTTTCTACCTGGGGAGTAAAATATATTTCAGCAGGGCTGGGCTCTATCATTGGTGCAATATTCCCACTTTGGTTAGTTATAATCGGTTTATTCCGATCACAAAAAATACCTTCTAAAGCAATCCTGGGAATAGTCATTGGTTTTGCGGGGATATGCGTAATTTTCTATGAACACCTGAAAGATTTTGGGAATCCAAATTTCAGTTTTGGTATTATACTATCTGTTGTTGCCACCTGGGCATGGGCTTTTGGTACGTCGTATACTAAAGAACAGGCAGCATCTTTTAACCCTTACTTCAGCCTTGGTTTACAAATGGTGATTTCGGGAATTATTTTATTTTCAATTTCATCAGCAACGGGCATTGCCATTCCATTAAAAAACATTCCCTGGCAAAGTTGGGCTGCCATAGGTTACCTGGCCATTTTTGGTTCTGTTATTTCTTTTATCGCCTACTTATATGCGCTCCAGCATTTACCCACCGAACAAGCTTCTATTTACGCATATATTAATCCGATAGTAGCAGTTATTTTCGGTGCTATTATTTTTGGTGAAAAACTTACGGTGTTTATTGCAATAGGTGGGATAATAACTTTGCTGGGCGTATACCTCGTTAACCAGGTTTACCGAAAGGGCTCAAAAACCGAGACCATAAAACCAAATTTGTAAGATCGAAAAGGATTTCATCTGTGATCAATTTTGCAAAAGGTTTTTATAGAAAACTATTAATTTTTCATGAATTAAGATTTGATGTATCCATCAACCTTCATCATTGTAAGCATCCCAATAAACTGTTTCTTTCATAAATAATTCAAACAATTGGCGCCAACCCAAAAACTGCTCAGTTGTTCCCATCATATGGTTGTGCCAGATAGAAATAAAGATTCCATGGTGCCTCTTTACAAGATTATAATATTGCATCAATTCTTCGTAGGCCTGTTGAGGAGAATATTTTTGTTCAAAAAAAGAATTGGCATCCATAAAACAAAATGGATAAAGCCTTAAAGAACTTGCTTCATTTTTATCAAGATCATACCAATAATAGGACGAACATACAGATGCTCTGAAACCGTTAATACTTCCATAACCCATCGAGAAATCTTTTTCAATTTTATTTTCAATAAGCTGGCGATAGGTTTGAGGTAATTCAAGCCGGATATAGTGTTGCCGGCTTATTTTGACAGGTTTATCGCAAACTACTTCCAGCCATTCTTTTTCTTCCTTCAATAAACGGGCCTCATCGCTACTTTGCCAGGATGGATGAATACCCACTTTATAATTATGGGAATAATATTCTATCAACGCTGTAAATTGCTTTTTATCGGTTGAACAATTCTTATCGTACCTGCTCCTCTTTTTAGCAACAAGGAAAAAATAATAAGGTTTTATTCTACAATATAAATGCAATGCATCCAGCCATTCAAAACAATCAAACGGATCTTTATCCCGGCCACTTAAAACGTTCCATTGCTCTTTCATTTTTTTTACTTCGCCTTTAATAGCTGCCCGAATAAAGCTACCTGTATTTCGTCTCCATCCTTTATGTTTATAACAATAAGCTATGTCAACATCATACGTAAGTAAACATCTAAAAGAATTATGCCTGAATAAAAGTTGTGGAAATTTTCGGGTTATTGCTTTTTTAAAATCTTCGACCCAAATATTCACCAAAGGTTGTTTTAAAAAATTTTCTCTAAATGCCAACGATTGCGCATAGGCATATCTGCCATATTCATCTGTTGTATGGGGAAGATATTCCTCGTACCGGCTCAATAAATAAAAAGAGGCAGCAAAAAGGTCGAAAGGAAAATCTCCCCTGGTGGCGAAAAATGCTTTATGAAAATTCAGTTCGAAACATTGAATAGATTGAAGGCGAATATTATTTTCGAAAAGAAGATCGGTAGACTTTATAAAAAATTCAGCTTCCGAAAAATCTTGATCAGAATAGTTTAGCCGGGGACCGTTGTATTTTTTAAAACTTTCTTCGTTGGTTGTAATTCGGATAGGTTCATCAAACAATTCCTCGCTGAAAAAATCAACAATGTATTGTAACCTTGGTGTAATGGTATTAGTGAAAAGCAGCAACATGGTTGGCACAAAATAAAATAGTCAGCCGAAAAGCCGACTGGCTATTATACCTTACTGTAATTTATATCAATTATTTTTTTTGGCGCCATAATTCATTAAATGTTTGGGGTGCAAAATCAAGATCACCCCGATGTAAGGTCCAACCCTTAAATATTTTATTTACCATTCTGTTCTTTAGTTTATGATTACCCATATTCATAAGTTTACGGTGAAGACTTGCTTGTTTCCATACTTTCCAGGCAATTTTTTCACTCCAGGTTGCATTTCCCGCTTCTACTGATTCTTTCCGATTTTCAAGAAGTAATTCGTGAAGGTTTATTTTAACAGCACATACTTCGGTACAGTTTCCGCATAAAGATGAAGCAAAGCTTAGGTGCTTCCATTCTTTCATATCATTTAGATGGGGTGTAATGACAGCGCCTATCGGTCCGCTATAGGTAGCTTCATAGGCATGACCTCCGATATTTTTATAGACTGGACAAGCATTCAGGCAGGCTCCACATCGAATGCAATACAAACTTTCGCGGGCGACAGGGTTTGAAAGAATAGTTGTACGGCCATTATCCAATAATACAACAATCATTTCTTCGGGTCCGTCCGATTCATCTGGCTGGCGCGGACCACTTATTATAGTATTATATACCGTTAATCGCTGCCCGGTTCCATAGGTTGCCAATAATGGCCAGAACAAAGCAAGATCCGTTAATGATGGAATTACTTTTTCAATACCAACAATTACTATATGTGTTTTTGGGAAAGCACAACTCAATCTTGCATTGCCTTCGTTTTCTGTAATTGCAATACTACCCGTATCAGCAATAATAAAATTAGCCCCCGTAACTCCAATTTCTGCTTCAACATATTTTTCCCTAAGTTTCTCACGTGCTACGAGTGTTAGTTCTTCCGGGGTAAGATTGGGAGGAGTATTTAATTTTTCATAAAACAGTTTAGCAACATCTTCTTTACTTTTATGCATTGCCGGAGTTACGATATGATAAGGAGGTTCTCCATCCAATTGCTGAATGTATTCACCCAAATCTGTTTCAATACTTAAAATATTATTTTTCTCTAGAAAATCATTCAGGTGAATTTCTTCAGTAACCATGCTCTTGCTCTTAACAACTGAACGACATCCCTTTTCTTTACAAATTTTAAGTATCTCCTCTAAAGCGTGGCTTGAATTTTCTGCCCATATTACTCTTCCTCCTTTCCGGGTAAAGTTGGCTTCAAAATCTTCCAGTTGTTTGTCAAGCGTTTCAATAGCTTTCCATTTTATATTCTTTGCTTTCTCCCGAACAAGATGCACATCTGTAAATTGCATTTTGCCCAAGGGCACTGTTGCATTGTATTTATCAATATTAAAATTAACCTTGCGGCGATGTTCAAGATCGCCCGCTTTTATCGTGCTTTTGGCAATAAAGGAGGAGGCTGATTCACTCATAATTTTTAATAAGTAAACCTGCTTTTAAAGATTGGCAGGCGGTGAATTGTTAAAACAAATTACAAATAAAATAAGTTGTGCAATCAATATGTTCTAGCAATTGCAGTCATCATTTATATTGATTCTCTTTCGTTGTTGTTAAGCTCTTTCGCTGTTGCATCCAGGGCTTTATAAAATTCTTCCCCGTGTAACCGAATTAAAGGTTCCTTTAAAAATTCATATACAGGAATTTTTAATTTTTTTCCTAACCCACAAGCAGGTTTACATAAGCTTTCACGTGGTTCATAATTAATTCGATCGTAATTACCTGCTTTCCCTTTTTGACTTAATATCGGGAATAAATGGCAACTAATAGGTTTCTTCCAGGATATTACACCATCGTAATAGGCAGATTCAAATGCACATTTAATAATTCCTTTTTCATCTCTTTTACCGTAAACACATATTTCATGATCATTACCAAGAGTAGGAGTAACCCATCCAAATTCTTTATGATATACGTACTTTCCTTTTCGTTTTATTTCCGCAATTGATTCTTCAGTAAGATAGGGTTCGATTTTATCATATAATTCTACCAGAACATCTAATTCAGAAGCTTCAAGTGGTGCGCCTGCATCTCCTTCTTCGCAACAACCACCTTTGCATTTTGAAAGGTCGCAAACAAATTGTTTTTGAACGATCTCATCCCCTACCAGCACATTTTCGATTGCTATCACTGGAATTTATTTTAATTAATAAAATTAATCTACCCTGTTCTATCTCTTGGCTATCTAACGTTCAAATAAAAAGAAACCATTCAATGCCAATTATCATTTTTATTTTTTCCATTTCAGTGTATTAATCAAATGTTTCATATCCACTTGCAAAAAATCATTTACAATACTTAATGAATCTTCGTTAGGAGTTGTATCAAAATACAAAGCACCTCTCAAAAAATGGCTTACACTATCGGATATAAAAAATTGACGGGCTGTTGCAGCATTTCCTCCAACATTAAACCATACACCAGTTAGTCCGGAGGCCGTTTTCATTAATGAATCCTGGATTTCCGTAGCCTTACCGGTATGCTTATAGGTCATGGTAAAAGCATCATTCACCAACTTATTAAAATTACTTTTATTTACTTGTTTATAACTCATATAAATTTTCCCATTAAACTGCGGGAAATCTATATTGATCCAATAAGGTGTATCGTTATCTGTAAACAAGGTTGAGTCCTGCGATACAGATGCATATACAGGGTATTCAAACGTATACGGATAGCCGGGCGTGTTAAACAATTTGTATTCGTGCTTTGGGAAATCAATTTTATAATACCCGGCCCGGCGAATTGTATAGTCGCTGTTGCAGGAAATCAACCCTGCCAATAAAACAATGATGAAAAAGAAACGGTTACTACTAATAAAACTATTCATATGCAAATAACATCAATTTGATTGTTTGTGAGTAGATACTTTTACTTTTTGTATTCGGTTGCGGTCTACTTCCAATATTGTAAACACAAAATCACCACTTGTTAATATTTCATTTACCTTAGGTATTTCACCCGCCACTTCCAGCATAAGGCCAGCAATAGAATCACTATCGCCTCTTGCTGTATCAAAAGTACCATCTGGTAAACCCATTAAGGTACAGGCATCATGGATCATCATTTTGCCTTCTAAAATATAGGTTCCATCATCCATTTTTTTACTCCCGGTTTCATCTTCATCAAATTCATCTTTTATTTCACCGATAATTTCTTCCAGTATGTCTTCCATAGTTACAATACCACTGGTGCCACCAAATTCATCAACTACTACTGCAAAGTGAACATGTTTGGTTTGAAATTCTTTCAGAAGGTCTTCAATAAATTTTTGTTCGTGCACAAAATAAGGCTGGCGCATTAAAGAGTGCCAGTTAAACTCATCATTTTCATTTAAGAAAGGGAGGATATCTTTTGTTTGAATTATTCCGGCGATATCATCGAGGCTAATTCTATATACAGGTAATCGTGAGTAGTGAAGTTCTTCAATTCGTTCTTTCAACTGCCGAAAATTCAATGTATGATCAATGCCACTTACATCCAGCCGTGTGCGCATTATTTGTTTAACAGTGATATGCCTGAATTTATAAATACCTGCCAATATTCGTTGTTCTTCTTCTTCATGCACCGTGGATCGGATGGCTTCTTCCAATTGTTTTTGAGTGTAGGCCCGGGAGGCAGACTTACCAAAAAATTTCTCAATTTTATCTGACATGCTTAGGAGTCCGGCACCAATTCTTTTAAAAAGATAATAGATTACTTCAACAAGGTAAGAGGCTTCATAAGCAGTTCGCAAATTATTATGAGCAGCACGAATTTTCGGTAATACTTCTCCAAACAGTAAAATTGCAATGGTAATAACAGGAACTTTTATGGCCAGTTTAATCCATTGCATGTTTGTAGTCGAATCAAATGGAATTACTTCGTCAATAAGAAGGTTGGAAAGAATTATGATTGCAATATTGACCATGGAGTTTGCAATCAAGAGTGATGCAAGCAAAACCTTAGGTTCTTCAAGTAGATCAGCAATTCTTTTCCAGGAGGCATCTTGTTTTGTTTTAAGCGCATTAATATCCCGGTAGTTTAGAGAAAAAAATGCGATTTCGGCGCCAGAAATAAAAAAAGATAATATCAGCAAACCAACAACAAGAAGTGCCAGAATAGTGGTAGTGGCCTGTATACCGGCATCTAATAGTGTTATGCCAATTTCATGATTTAAAAAAATACAACCTATAGGATAATCCAAAATAATCTTTTTTGTTTCGTAAAACGAATAACATAATTCGCAAACATCCTTTAATCAGAAAGGCAGGTGAAACAGCCTGCCCTGATTGCATATGGAAGCAAAAATAATACTTGTAAAACTTAAAACGGCAAGTCTTGTGAAGACTCTCCTGGTGGTGGAATTTGTGGGTTAATAAACCCGTCGGGTTGATCTCCGGGGGAAGTATTATGAAATGATTGATGACCACTATTGTCGCTTCTCTTATCAAGCATGATTAAATTGTCACCAACAACTTCAGTTGCGAATTTTTTGTTCCCCTCTTTGTCTTCCCAGGTACGTGTTCTCAATCTGCCTTCGATGTATACAAGGCTTCCTTTGTGAAGGTATTTTTGAGCCAGTTCTGCTAAACCCCTCCATAATACAACGGTATGCCACTCAGTTTGTGAAATAAGTTTACCACCCCGATCTTTAAATGTTTCCGTAGTTGCTAATGGAAATTTAGCTACACCTATATTTCCTTCGAGAAATTGTACATCCGGATCTTTGCCTAAGTTGCCTATCAGCATCACCCTGTTTACACCTCTCATAAAGATTAAGTTTAATGATTCAAAACCACCTCTCGAAATTATTTCCTCTTAAAGTTAAAAATTTTCAAAGACAATTACCCTTTTTTTTATCGATCATTTACCCAATGTTGAAAAGATTTCCGGTTGTGATTCGAGATATTGATTTATTATTCCCGGAAAAGCCAATCGGTTTAATTTATTTTTTTCTGTTAGTAAACATTCCTTTAAGGAAGGCAACTCCTTTCTTAAAGCAACAACGATAAACTGCCCATTAATTACCTGATGCGAGAGCATTTGACGATACGTTTTACTAACGGAAACGATGGTATAAGCGTTTTTGCCAATAATATTTTTTAGTACCCCTGGATTGTCGAAAGAATGAATGACGGCAGTTTTAGTTTCTTCTAATACAAACTCGTATAGGTTTTGCCAGATATCTTTTTGGGTCCGCTTGCGTACATAGATTTTTTGATTAACCACAAATAGGTAGTAATAAAACCAGCGATCTTTTTTTATTAATCTTTTTTCTTTTACCGGAAGCTCTTTAACACAATTGAGTTTATTTGCTACACAATCGTTTTTTTGTATGCATTTTAAACATAAAGGATTTTGAGGCTTACAAATTACTGCTCCAAAATCCATGATCGCCTGATTGTAAATAGAGGGGCTTTTTTTATTTAATAATGATTGCGCTAACTCATCAAAAAATCTTTTTCCTTTAGATGTATCTATTGCAGTATTAACTCCAAAATATCTTGATAACACCCGTTGAACATTTCCGTCGACTACTGCATAGGGCAAATCAAATGCAAAGGATGCAATTGCTGCAGCAGTATAAGGGCCAATACCTTTTAATTTTTTTATGTTTTCGTAATCGTTTGGGAAAATACCCTGGTAATCTTTATGGATTTTTCTTGCAGTAGATAGTAAATTCTTACAACGGGTATAATATCCGAGACCTTCCCATAATTTAAACACCTTTTCATCTTTTGCCTTTGCCAGGTGGGTTATCGTTGGAAAAAGGTTTATGAATTTTTCATAATAGGCCCAGCCTTGCTCAACTCTTGTTTGTTGTAAAATGATTTCACTTAGCCATATTTTATATGGATCTTTTTCCCCTTTCCAGGGCATTTTTCGATCATTTTGCTCTTTGTTCCATTTTAAAAGTAATCGGCTAAAATCGGGATTCATAATAATTATAATACTTTAACGTTTTGAAAATGAGCATACTTGTAAAAGAGGCCAAAAGCCATCTTCTCAAGTCATTATCAATAGCTTATACTTTTCTTGCTAGTTTGAAAATAATACTCTAATTTAGTAATGAATTGATTATGTGTGTGTTGGCAGGGAAAAAATAAACTGATTTTTTTAAACCCCTTTAAAATTCAATTTTATGAGAAAAGCAGACCTCGTTAACCAAATATCTGAAAAAACAGGTATCCCAAAGGTTGATGTATTGGTTACGCTGGAAACCATGTTCAAGGAAGTTAAAGATACTTTGACTGCCGGAGAAAATATTTATATCCGAGGCTTCGGTAGTTTTATCATAAAAAAAAGAGCTGCTAAAATTGGACGAAATATTAAAAAAAATATAGCTGTACATATCCCGGAACATTTTATTCCTGCGTTTAAACCAGCAAAAGAGTTTGTTGCTGAGGTAAAAAAATTACAGTCTATAAAAGAAGATCAACCAAACCCCGATCGTGAGATGTAATTTTGCTGCTTAAATTTTATTTGACGCAGTGAAAAAACAACAAATCATTCTTATTTCCAGCGGAGCTTTGCTGTTCTGCTTAATTTATTTTTTCGGACAAACCGTCCCGCCTCTTTCTAAAGTAAAGCCTGATGCTTTAGTTAAAGAAAGTAAACCTGGTAGCGAAGTAATTACCATTTCCACTATTCTTGCGGCATCAAAACAACAATTAAGCATTGAACAGCAGGCCTATATCAATCAATTAGAAACAGCAGTTGTTCGTGGTGACGTAAAAGAACAACAACTAAAAGTATACAAGCAAATTGCATCTTTTTGGAAAGATACAGCTCATCTGCTTATGCCATATTCTTATTATTTAGGCATGGTTTCTAAATTGGAAAATTCGGAGAAAAGCCTCACCTTTGCTGCCCACAATTTTTTGAACGGTTTGCGTCAACAAACCAATCCGGCTTTAAAAAATTGGATGGGAACGGAAGCAAAAGAGTTATTTGAAAAGGCATTACAAATAAATCCGGCAAATGATTCAAGTAAGGTTGGATTGGGTAGTTGTTATCTTTTTGGAAATATTAGCGAAAACCCAATGCAGGGAATTCAGCTTATAAGAGAAGTTGCAGAAAGAGATACTACAAATATGTATGCTCAACTAATGCTTGGTTTGGGAGGCATTGAATCGGGTCAATTGGAAAAAGCAATTGAGCGCTTAAAAAAAGTAGCCATTAAACAACCTGAAAACCTGGAAGTATTGTTGACCCTGGCAGAAACGTATGAGCGAAAAGGTGATAAAGGGAATGCAATTAAATGGTACGAAGCGAGTAAAAAGTTTTTTAATGGAGAAGAGGATATAATAAAAGAGATTGATAGCAGGATTGAAGAGTTGAAGAAATGAGCTAAGAGAGAAAAGAGATAAAGAAAGATACTAAGAGTGAAAAGAGAAATGAGATGAAGAAGTGAGCGAAAAGAGAAAGGAGTTAAAGAAATGAGCTAAGAGTGAAAAGAGAAATGAGATAAAGAATCAAATAGTAACAAAAGAGAAAAGAGTTAAAGAATTAAAGAATTAAGATAAGAGCAAAAGAGAAAGGAGTTAAAGAATAAGCTAAGAGTGAAAAGAGAAAGAAGTTAAAGAATTAAGATAAGAATTAAAGGGAAAGGGTTAAAGAATTTTTATAAGGAATTGTAGTTCATTTTTTATTCCTTTCCCATGTACGTCTTTGCGAGAAATACTTAAATATAATTGTTAAACTAAATCATTCAGTGAATCATGCCTTGTGGTAAAAAAAGAAAGCGTCATAAAATTGCGACGCACAAGCGTAAAAAAAGATTGAGAAAGAACCGCCATAAGAAGAAGAACAGATAAATTTCTTCTATAGCGGCCGGCTAATCCTTGTATGCCGGCCGTCTCCTTCTTATTTCTGCCTGTACGCAGGCAGATTTTAGCTGACCTTATTAATTGTTTTTTATTATGCATGCCCGATTGTTTTGCAAATAATAATTTACAAATGATATTATCTCAGCGAACTTTCCTTGTAGTGATGATGCTTTGACGGTAAAAGAGAAATGCTTGAATAAGGAACTAATTATTAATGCAGCTCCCCAAGGTGTAGAAATTGCACTTTTAGAGGATAAAAAGCTGGTAGAACTACATCACGAAAAAGCGGATGCCAGTTTTGCTGTGGGAGACCTATATCTTGGAAAAGTTAAAAAGCTTATTCCGGGATTAAACGCTGCTTTTGTTGATGTAGGATTTGAAAAGGACGCCTTTCTTCATTATACAGATTTAAGCCCTTATGCGAGGTCTTTATTAAAGTTTACACAACAGGCAATAAACGTTACACCCGACACCGGTTTTGATTTCTCAACTTTTCAGGTGGAACCTGAAATAGTTAAAACCGGGAAAATTAATGAAGTCCTTAGCGGCAAGCCGAATATACTTGTACAAATTTTAAAAGAGCCTATAGCTGCAAAAGGGCCGCGATTGAGTTGTGAGATTTCATTACCAGGACGTTTTGTTGTAATTACCCCATTCAATGATATTGTTGCGGTGTCGAGGAAAATTCATTCTTCCGAGGAGCGTAAGCGATTGCAAAAGATTGTAGAAGCCATTAAGCCTAAAAATTTTGGTGTAATTGTACGCACCGCCGCTGAAGGAAAAAACACAGCAGAATTACATGAAGACCTTTCTATGTTGGTAGAAACATGGAGGATCATTCAAAATAGTCTAATAGGCTCTGTTGCTCCAGCAAAAATTTTAAGCGAGCAAACAAAAGCGACCAGTATGCTCCGCGATTTATTGAATGAATCTTTCAATAAAATTGTAGTAAACGATAAAAATATTTTTAACGATACACGTAATTATATTTTACGCATTGCACCAGAGAAAAGTGAAATTGTTTCTTTTTACCATAATGGCCTCCCCATTTTTGATCAGTTTGGAATTACCAAACAGGTAAAAGCTGCTTTTGGAAAAACGGTTAACCTACCCAGTGGTGCTTATCTAATAATTGAGCATACAGAAGCATTGCATGTAATTGATGTAAACAGTGGTTATAAAAGTGTAAGTAATAACCAGGAACAAAATGCCATGGAAACCAACCTGGAGGCCGCGGCAGAAATATCCCGTCAATTAAGATTGAGAGATCTTGGTGGAATTATAGTAGCAGATTTTATTGATATGAAGCTTCCGGAAAACAAACGAAAGTTGATGGAGGCCATGGAGGAATTTATGCGGCAAGATAGGGCCAAGCATGCGGTTCTTCCAATTTCAAAATTTGGATTAATGCAAATTACCCGGCAACGCATGAAGCCGGAGATGAATATTAATACACAGGAAATATGCCCCAGTTGCAGCGGTACCGGTAAAATATCTTCTACTCTGATACTGGAAGATGAGATCGAAAAGAATCTCAGTTATTTAATTACCCATCAGCATAAAAATCTTACAGTAGCTGTGCATCCAATATTATACGCCTATCTAACAAAGGGGCGCCTATTCAATTCCAGGCAATGGAAATGGAGATGGAAATTTGGGCAAAAAGTGCATATAAAAGAAAATAGTAATTACCATCTTACGGAGTTCCATTTTTTCGATCATCACGAGGATGAGATAAAATTATAACTCGTATTTTTCATCTCAATAATGGGAATTTATAAATCTTCTCAAAATAAAAAATGGCCTACAAAATAATTTGTAGGCCATTTTTTATAAAATATTATTCTTACTGTTTCTTTAAAATTAATTTCCGATAGCCTGACGCCGTGCTGAAGCCCGCCTTGGCGGCGGCGATCACGGTGGTGTTGGTGGGTCGGTTACTCATGTACAGCCTCATCTGGTGGTCGGTGATGTGGAGGCCGGGCAAGGTCTGATCCCTCATTCATGAGACGAATCAGACGATTGACCCGGTCGCTCACGACCGCCAGACGGGTTCCGAAAAACTCGCCGCCGAGGGTGGACTGCCGTCGGTCGGGCTACGCCCTCCCTCCGTCAGTCCTCCCCCGGCGCATTCTCATCCTGATTGACGCTGCTCTCTCACCTTGA
>JANNEK010000093.1:0-6620 GCA_031378605.1 Chitinophagaceae bacterium
AGACAATACCTCGGTTATTTCACGGCATCGATCTGTTCGGAAATTAAAACATAGCACCGCATCTCCATCTTTAATAGTAGTTAAAGGTTGTTTATCTTCCCCGATAATTACAGTTGGTTTAAAAAATTCATCGGTGATAGATTGCTTGTACGAATTTTCAATTGCACCAATTGCATCCGTGGCCATTTCTCCATTTCCATTTACCAGCGCATCATATGCAAGTTTAACTCTTTCCCATCTTTTATCGCGGTCCATGGCATAATAACGTCCACACACAGTGGCAATTTTCCCGGTTGTTTCGTTAAGATGTTTTTGTAGATCCGTCATAAATCCCAATCCACTTTTCGGGTCCGTATCACGCCCGTCTGTAAAAGCATGTACAAAAACAGTTGTCAACCCTTCCTTTTTACACAACGAAAGGATAGCTTTTAAATGAGTAATATGTGAATGAACACCACCGTCACTTACTAATCCAATAAGATGAAGAGGTTTATTGTTCAGTTTAGCAAATCGAATAGTAGCCAGCAACGGCTCGTTCCTGAAAAATTCTCCATCACGTATTGAAACATTAATGCGTTGTAACTCCTGATAAACAATTCGACCAGCGCCTAAATTGAGATGACCTACTTCACTATTACCCATCTGACCATCGGGTAAGCCAACCATTTCGCCGCAGGTTGTAAGGGTTGTATTCGGATATTTTTTATATAAAGAACTTACGAATAGAGTTTGGGAATTTTGGATTGCATCGGAAGATTTAACTTTTCCCAATCCCCAACCGTCCATAATAACAAGAATTGCTTTTTTTCCGGCCATGTAATTTTTTATTTGGTAGTTTAACCATCAAAGGTAATTGAATACCTGCTTGTTGGTATTTTTTCAGCGTAAACTTACTTTGGCATGTTTTTGGCAACTTTCAGGCAGAAAACAATTGAATATGAAACAAATTTATGGATGGGTAGTTTCGGTATGTTTGCTCCTCCTTATATCTTTCACACCTTACTACTCAATTGAAGAAGTGGTAGATGCTATGAAAAATGGGAATGCGACTCAATTATCAAAATATTTTGACGAACGCGTGGATATTTCAATGCCAGGGAAAAATGACAATTACAGCAGGAGCCAGGGTGAAATGATTCTGAAAGATTTTTTTAGCAATAACGATGTCAAAGATTTCCAGATAAAACATAAAGGAGAAAATAATGGTTCACAATTTTGTTTTGGTATATTACAAACAAAAAACGGAAACTATCGTACTAAACTTTATATGAAACAGAAAGGAGATAAACAGGTTTTACAAGAAATAGGATTTCAACGGGTAGATTAATGCTATTCGATATATTATAGTTTGGCCCACAGCATATGCATATGCTGTGGGTTTTTGCTTTTAAGATATATTTGCGAATGATTTCTTTTAATGAACAATTGAACCTCCTGATTAAGAATGCATTTCTGGAAGATGTAGGTGATGGTGATCATTCAGCACTTAGTTGTATACCGTTTGATGCAAAAGGCAGGGCAGCGCTTAAAATAAAGCAGGATGGACTTTTAGCAGGTATGGATATCGCTCAAAAAATTTTTCAATTTAAAGAACCGTCGTCTTCTTTTATCGCCCATAAAAAAGATGGGGACCTTATGAAATACGGTGAAATTGCTTTTGAAGTCAGGGCCTCCGTTCATGGCATACTTCAATGCGAACGGTTAGTATTAAACTGTATGCAGCGAATGAGTGGCATCGCTTCTTTAACGAAGTTATATGTCGACAAACTTATTGGCTATAAAACTAAATTATTAGATACACGTAAAACAACTCCCAATTTTCGATTACTTGAAAAAGAAGCTGTACGAATCGGTGGTGGTGTAAATCATCGCATGGGCCTCTATGATATGATTATGCTTAAAGACAATCATATTGATTATTGTGGTGGAATTGAACAGGCTATTGAAAGATCTTATGCTTACAAAGAAAAAATAAAACCCGGGTTGAAAATTGAAGTAGAAACAAGAAGCCTCGGTGATGTAAAAAAAGTGTTAGCCGCCGGAAAAAATAAAGTATTTCGTATTATGCTGGATAACTTTACACCGGATGAAGTTACAGAAGCCTTATCGTATGTAAATGGTCAGATGGAAACAGAAGCAAGCGGGGGGATTAATCTTGATAATATTATTGACTATGCTGCTACCGGTGTTGATTACGTGAGCGTAGGCTCATTGATTCATCAGGCAAAAAGTGTGGACCTGAGTTTGAAAGCAGTAACTAACTGAATCATTTTTGTTTTCAAGGGTAGAATAAAACAGCACTAATTTATTTGTCTCTCTTTTAATTTGATTTTTTGCAATGAGTAGAAAAAATAAACCCGATAACAGGGGCATTGTTTATAGCACTGATCCTGCATTTAAGTTTGAAGAAGATTCAATAGAACCAAACAGTGTAGTTCCTGCCCGGCAAAAACTTAAAGTGATGCTCGAAACAAAACACCGCGCAGGCAAAGCTGTAACGGTAGTTTATGGATTTATTGGAAAAAATGAGGAACTGGAGGGGTTGGGAAAACAATTAAAGAATTATTGCGGAACCGGCGGATCTGTAAAAGATGGGGAAGCGATTGTACAGGGTGATCAACGCGATAAGGTTTTACAATGGTTATTGAAGAATGGATATACTGCCAGTAAGAAAGTAGGATGATTGTCAGTATCCTCCATTACAAATCTTAGCAAGGAATTTGCATATATACTTGGAAAAAAGTTTTATTACCTTTAAAATATAACGAATGAAAACAAGCCTTATACCTATTTTGTTAGTGATTTTACTAAGCAACACCGTAAATGCGCAATTGAAAGTTACGAAGCGATGTGATCCTTTTGTAGTTGATATTTTAAATGGAAAAGTGAATGAAACCAAACCGAATATTGGATTGGAAGAATTAAAAAAAACCTTTCCATGCTTTACCGGATCTGAAGCAGAAGACGCTACTGCCAAATGTGGTGGGGGCATTTGGTTTAAGGATAAGGATATATACTTTTATACAGGAAGAGATTATGTGCAAATAGGTGAAAAATTTAAGGGTAAACTTAGTTTGGCCCTGCTGGGAGCCAGCAGAAATAGTTTTTTTAAAACCCTTGGAAACCCCAGCATAAAAGATGAAACCTGGGACGCCTATCAAATGCAATACGGAACATTGGTATTACATTATAATAAAGCCGGCAAAGTAAATCTGATTCAATTTAGTACAAAGTCGAGTGATGCATTATCACTTTGTGAATAATTATTTTGTGTTAAGCTTTTTAAATCGGGGATTTTATTTTGCTATTTATTCATCCAACGTCTTTTTTATTAGTGAAATAAAATATTTCCTATATCATTGAATAGGGTAGATCTCTGATCTTTCTATAAAATCGATTTTCTTCTACTATTTAGCTGTAACTTATACTAGTTTATTTGATTCTTCACCCCTAAATTAACTTTTATGACTGCTGCTGCTAAATCGATTTACTATTTTGGATTCTATTTATATATTGTTGGGTTAATGCTGGTATTCATTCCAAACATTTTCCTTAAGTTGGTTCAACTTCCCGAAACTACTGAAGTATGGATACGGGTAGTTGGAGTTCTTGCTTTGTGTATCGGTTTTTATTATCATCGGGTTGGGGCCAAAAACCTTCATTCATTTTTTGCGTTAACGGTTACTTCAAGAATAATGGTATTTATTGCTTTTACCATTTTTGCATTAATGAAATGGGTATCACCAATGCTAATTGGAATTGGTGCGATTGATCTCGCTGGTGCATTGTGGACCTGGTTCGCACTGAGGAAAAATTAAGTAAGGAGTCAGGAGTCGATAGATGGAAGTCAAAACAACCCCCGGCTCCGAACTATATACTCCTGACTAATGACTCAAAACTCTTATTGCCCCTGTGCCAAACTATACGCTTTTTTATCACCCCACATATTTAATAATTCAAAAGAACATATTTTAAAATTTCCACTAAGGCTAACATAAAGGCCAATGATATCCTGTTGATTCAGCGGTTCGCCATCTAAGCTTTCAAAACGGGCGTTGTAAAAATTCACAAGATTTGTGAAAATAGAACCGGTGGGCCATACCTGTGTACCACGATTACTAATGTTAATCAGTTTAAATTTTACGCCAGCATGGCGCTCGCATTTCTTTGCAATTTCAGTGGGTTGTTGAGAACTTTCAATAAACATATCTACGCCTACTATTTTTTCCTCCTGCATTTCAACCGAAACCATCATCGGATTTTGATCGAGTTTAAAAACAGTTTGGGTGATGGGTTTATTGGGTAAAACGGGCTTTGGTACTACTTGCGGAATTTTTCCAAAGTTATTGATGATGGCCTCGGCAAATTGGGGTGTATTTACTGCCGCCTTGCTCTTGTCTCCAAAATCACCGGTATGTATACCGCTTTCTAACGTATATAGTAATGCGTTTTCAATGATTGCTGCATTTTCCATAATACCCAAATGGCGCAACATGGTTATACCACTTAATAATAAGGCTGTTGGGTTTGCAATATTTTTTCCTGCTATATCGGGTGCAGTTCCATGAACAGCTTCAAAAATACAGATATGATCTCCGATGTTAGCTGACGGTGCAAAGCCCAATCCTCCAACCAGCCCCGCACACAAATCACTTACAATATCCCCTTGAAGATTTGTTAATACAACTACATCAAATAAATCGGGGCGGGTTACTAACTTCATACAGAGATCATCAACGATTATATCATCTGCTTTTAATTCGGGGTATTCTTTGGCTACTTCATAAAAACAATCAAGGAAAAGGCCATCGGTTATCTTCATAATATTTGCCTTATGTCCGCAAGTGATTCTTTTGGCATCTTTCTTTTTTGCCATTTCAAATGCATAATGAATTACCTGTAAACTTCCCGGGCGGGTGATAAACCTACGGCTGAGTGCAACATCATGTGTAAGCATATGTTCAATTCCACCATAGGTATCTTCAATATTTTCACGAACGATTGTTACGTCAATCGGAATACCCGCTTTACTAAAAACAGTATCTACACCATGCAGTGTTTGAAAAACCCTTTTATTGGCATAGGTGTTCCAGGTTTTACGGGCCGTTACATTTACACTTTTTACACCTTTTCCCTTAGGAGTTTCCATAGGTCCTTTAAATAATATGCCCAGATTCTCTATTACTTGCTGCGATTCGGGTGTCATACCGTTGCTGAATCCTTTGTCGAAAACCCATTTTCCCATATCCACAAAATCGTATTCCAATGCTACTTTACTTGCTTTAAAAATGTTCAATACAGCATCCATTATTTCAGGACCTATTCCATCTCCTTTTGCAACTGCTATTTTCATTTAATTGTGTTTTAGAATTGTGTTTGTGGCTTTCAGTATGGGCAAATTTAGTAAGCCGGATACAGAAATCCCTATTAATTCCTCCACAATTGCTGGTATTCGCTTATTTTTTTGGTTACCTTTATTGAGTAAACGAAAAAAATGGTTTCCAAAATTTCTGAAGGCATTGAAATTAGTGTAGAAACATTCTACCAACCGGATTATTCAAATCCGGCATCCGGAGAATTTATGTTTGCCTATCGTATCAATATCGAGAACCATAATAGTTTCCCGGTAAAACTTCATCGCCGCCATTGGTATATTGTGGAAGGAAGTGGAAGCAACCGGGAAGTAGAAGGCGAAGGTGTAGTTGGTATTCAGCCCACCTTACAAGCCGGTGAACGATATCAATATGTAAGTGGGTGTAACCTGAGAACCGAGATGGGTAAAATGTATGGAACTTATTTAATGGAGAATTTACATAGCAAACAACAGTTTGAAGTAAACATTCCTATTTTCGAAATGATTGTACCATTTAAAATGAATTAATAGAAGGTTATAGTATTTGATTTTATATAGCGAACGTTAAAAAAATTTCCTATAAAAATGTTCCCCGCTTCTGGCGGGATTTTTTTTATTGCTTGAATTTAGAGGCTGTCAAAAGTATTGTAAATATTTTTTTCTCGCAACTACACAAAGTCGCAACGCCTGATCTTCAATATTTCTTCTTTACGTCGTAGCACCTTTGAGAGATTTTATTTGTCTTTTAAAACAATCTCTTTTGCAATATATACAAGCAGTTAATTTAAATAATATCCAACGCCTGATCTTCAATATTTCTTCTTTGCGTTGTAGCGCCTTTGCGAGATTTTATCGTCTTTTGCGACAGCCTCTTTTTTTTTATTGCAATTGCCTTCTTTTCAAGAATTATTTATGATGAATAAATACGTGCTGTAACAAAATAAATAGACCCTGCTTACTTTCTCTCAGGTAGCTTCATAAAATTTTATTGCAGGAACAGGTATCTCCGATATAAATTAAATAATAAATATTATCGAACTTCTTTTGGCCAGGTACAGGCAAACCATACTACTAAAGAAGTAATCATTGTTTCAATGACTGTTAAAAAAACATAAAACTCCCACCTGGGGGCCATTGAACTAATGGCTATAAATATCATTATGGCAGAAAAAATGATACCAAAGATCTAACGTTCAGCAATGTTTGACAAAACCGAACCTGAGCTAAATTGTGTACTAAAGCTGATTGTACAAAGTTCTGCCACTAT
>JANNEK010000115.1:0-6444 GCA_031378605.1 Chitinophagaceae bacterium
GTAAAAGAAGAAGACAAGGCTTTTATCTCCTCCTCTATCCTATATGTTTCGTTAGAGCCTTGTACTCATTTTGGTAAAACGCCTCCCTGTGTAGATTTAATTATACAAAATAAAATTCCTAGTGTTGTTATTGGCTGTCGCGATCCATTTAAAGAAGTTGATGGCAAAGGAATCGAAAAACTAATTGCTGCCGGAATAAATGTATCTGTTGGAATAGCAGAAAAAGAATCCAGGATACTTAATAATCGTTTTTTTACATTTCAACTCAGCAAACAACCCTATGTAATCTTGAAATGGGCACAATCGTCCAATGGAAAAATAACCTCTGCCAAAAAAGAACGGTTACAAATAAGCAATAACTACAGCAATCGTTTAGTGCACCAATGGAGAAGTGAAGAAGCAGGCATTTTAGTAGGCACCAATACAGCATTATTAGATGATCCTTTACTTACCACCAGGCTTTGGAACGGCCCGTCACCTCTACGTATTGTGCTTGACCTTAATCTTCGGTTACCCCTTACATTGAATTTATTTAAAGCCGGCAAAACAATTGTATTTAATCGCCAAAAGAATGAAAAAAAAGGCGATGTTCATTATTATCAAATTAAAGATACTGAGTATTTACCAAAACAGTTACTGAATGCCCTATTTGAACTTGAAATTCAAAGTGTAATCGTAGAAGGGGGTGCCCGGTTATTGCAATCATTTATTGATGCTGATCTTTGGAATGAAGCACGCATCATTACAAATAATGAACTTGAAATCCCCGAAGGAATCGCTGCACCCACGCTATCAACTGGTGCTATCACAAAAGAAAAAAAAATATTTTCTGATACAATAACTTATTATCATAACCACTCTTAAATTAAATTTGATTTGCTATATCTTATCGGTAGTATTATACTCAGTTCTTATCTAACCCTATCCTTTAAGCTGGTGGAAAAATGGGGGCTGAATAATTTCCAGGTAATTGTTTTCAATTATATTACCTGTGTGATTACAGGGTCTTTTGTAAATGGTAGCTTTGCGATTAATAAAGAAGCAATAGTTGAACCCTGGTTTGGCTGGGCCTGTTTGATGGGAACAGTATTTATTATCATCTTTAATATCATTGCGTATACTGCACAGCAACTAGGAGTAGCTGTTGCCTCAGTAGCAAATAAACTTTCCCTGGTAATTCCCTTTATTTTTTCTATTTATCTCTATAAGGAAGAATCAACTTTTCTTAAAATAACGGGTATTGTTGTGGCACTAATAGCAGTGTTGCTTACCTGCTGGCCGTCGAAAAAGCAGGAGGTGCTGCCTCAAAAAAGAACGAGGCCCTTATTGTTTTTGGTTCCCGTATTGCTCTTTTTGGGAAGTGGCTTATTAGATACCATGATCAAATATGTTGAGCATACCTTTTTAAATGATAATAATAAAAATGATTTTCTTGTTACTGCTTTTGCCGCTGCAGCCAGTATTGGTGTTGTTTTGTTAGGTATGCAGTTTCTTCGAAAGAAACAACAATTCTCCTATAAGGCATTTTTGATGGGAATTGGAATAGGAATTCCCAACTATTTCTCTATCTGGTGCCTGGTGCAAGTTTTAAAACAATATGCGGCGAATAGCTCTGTAGTAATTCCTATTAACAATATGGGAATCGTATTATTCAGTACACTTGTAGCCTGGCTATTGTTTAAAGAAAAATTGTCTTTTATTAATTGGGCAGGAGTTGTTCTTTCATTAGGTGCAATTGCATTAATCACATTTGGATAAACTATGGCTGAAGAAGATTTTTATTTTACAATCGGTGCTTCAGGAAAGGCTGAATCAAAGGAAAGAGGTAGTAAATTTATTGCCTATGCTTTTCCTGTATTATCGGTTAACGATTTCAAACAATTTATTGAAACGGTAAAGAAAGAACACCCGAAAGCAACTCATCATTGTTTTGCATACCGTATAGGGTTAGACGGAAATACGTTTCGCTCAGGTGATGACGGAGAGCCATCGGGCACTGCCGGTAAACCAATACTAGGGCAAATAGACAGCAAAGAGCTTACAAACATTCTAATTGTAGTGGTACGATATTTTGGAGGAACCTTATTAGGTGTGCCTGGTTTAATTAATGCCTATAAAACTGCTGCCTCCCTTGTTTTACAAATAACTCCCATTATACAAAAACCAATTGAAATAGCATATCGTTTGACATTTGATTATACGATGATGAATGAAGTAATGTATATCTTAAAGCAGTACAATGTTTCAATAATTGAAAAGGAAACAACCTTGTTTTGCTCAATCAACGCAGGAATTCAACGGTCAAAATTGGAGGAAGTCTTATATCATTTGAAAGAATTAAGAACGGTTGAATTAGAAAAGAAATAAACTAAACTTTATATAAATCGCTTACTCACTAAAAGATCTTTACTCCCAGAACTATACAAATAAAATCCTTCACCGCTTTTTACTCCCAGGAAACCCGCCGTTACCATATTAATCAGCAATGGACAAGGAGCATATTTTGGATTCCCAAATCCATCCTGTAATACTTTTAATATGGAAAGGCAAACATCTAATCCAATAAAATCGGCTAGTTGCAGGGGCCCCATTGGGTGCGCCATTCCTAATTTCATCACTGTATCAATTTCGTGTACACCAGCTACCCCTTCGTACAAACTATAAATTGCTTCATTAATCATCGGCATTAAAATACGATTGGCGATAAACCCCGGATAATCGTTTACCACGCACGGAATTTTACCAAGTTTTATACTAAGTGCTTCAATAGAAGCCGATACTTGTTTGTGGGTTGCATAACCATTAATGATTTCAACTAATTTCATTACAGGTACGGGGTTCATAAAGTGCATGCCAATAACCTGGCCTGGCCGTTTAGTAACCGACGCTATTTTAGTAATCGAAATAGAAGAGGTATTTGTAGCGAGAATAGAATCTGCCGGTGCCAGCTCATCGAGTTGCCGGAATATCTTCAATTTTAATTCTATATTTTCAGTAGCCGCTTCTATAATAAGATCTGCCTTATTTACACCATCTCCCATTTCCGAAATAGGATGGATATTGGCAATCGTTGTTTTTTTTATTTCTTCAGTAATAGTTCCTTTAGCAAGCTGCCTGTCCAGGTTTTTACCAATAGCTTGCAATGCTTTTTCCAATTGAGTACCATTTACATCCACGAGGTTTACTTGATAACCGTTTTGCGCGAACACATGTGCAATACCGTTACCCATGGTGCCGGCCCCGATGACTGTAATATTTTTCATGATCATTGTAAATTATTTTAAAATTCAAAATGGCCGTTTAAGATTTTTCGATTGCGAGATACGGGATAATTAATTGTACCCTTCGTCCAGCAAATATTACGATTCAGCAAACACAAAAGATTTACACTATCTCTTACCGGTAAAGAATTAAAAACCTGCCTGCGACAGGCAAACTACAGACTATAGACTATAAACTGCAAACCTCTACCGATATATCTGAACTTCATTAGTCCCTTCACTGTTTCTGCATCCCCTGTACATTCCTTCACTATTAAAAATCATTGAAGCATTGCCTTTTGCATCAACGCCAATCATACCGCCTTCGCCTTCCATAAAAACCAGTTTCTTATTAACTACTTCTTCCATAGCCTCGTTAAGAGAATAGCCCTTGTATTCCATCAATGCACTCACATCGTAGGCAGCAACAGCCCTTAAGAAAAGCTCACCATGCCCAGTACACGAAATAGCACAGGTAGCATTATTTGCATAGGTCCCACTGCCAATAACGGATGTGTCGCCCATTCTACCAAATTTTTTATTGGTCATGCCGCCCGTACTAGTTGCAGCAGCAAGATTTCCAAATTGATCACAAGCAACGGCCCCAACAGTTCCAATTTTTTTTTCTTTAGTTGAAAAAGGCGAGTGATCTAATTGAAAAGTTTCTGAATTCTTTACGTTTTGCCATTGATCGAACCTGAATTGAGAAAAGAAATAATCATTATTCTCAATAGCCAGTCCTTGCTGTTGGGCAAATTGCAATGCCCCTTCTCCTCCCAAAAACACATGCTCGGTATGAAGCATAACATGTAAGGCAAGCTCAATTGGGTTACGTACATATTTTACGATTCCTACTGCGCCAGCTTTAAGCGAATTTCCTTCCATGATCGAGGCATCCATTTCATGAGCTCCTTCATTGGTAAATACCGATCCCTTGCCGGCATTGAAGAGTTCATTATCTTCCAAAACCATTACGGCACTTTTTACTGCTTCAATTGAACTTCCCCCCTTTGCTAAAATATTATAACCGTTATCTAATGCTGCCTGCAATCCTTCACGATACGAAAGTTCAATAGAAGGACTCATTGTGGATTTTAGAATGGTTCCGGCACCACCGTGAATAGCAAGTGTAATTCGACTCATATACGTAGTAGTGGGTAGTTAAATGAACATTAAAATTAAGTAATTTGTATGCTATTGCAGTTTAAGAATCCTAACAATGTTAAAAAGATCCATTACTATCGACGATTTTAATAAAGTAGGAAATAGTTTAATTTATTGCTGCAGTCTATCCTAACGGATATACTGTAGCTTTGTAAGATTATTTTAAAAAGTAAACAAACCAATGTATCGCAGTTTTTTCTTACTTTGAAAATTGCCCGCATTCAATAATAATAGAAGTAAAACGATGTTCGGCTATTTTTTTTTACAAACTGTTAGGGTAAAGCTGAAAACAAGTTTCTAAATTGGGAAAGCAATAAATGGAATATGGTTTCACACTTTAGGAGACGAATGAAAATAGAACCAAGCATTAAAAAGCATTTAATATTAATATAGTTATGAGATCGAATTTTCAGTTGTTGCTGCTGTTATGTATTATAGCAGTTAGCACGCATGCGCAAAACGACCAGTTGCCTTCGGTAAATATTGGGGATCCTGCACCACCATTGCGGGTTCGAGAGTGGTTAAAAGGAACACCTTTTTCAAGCTTCAAGAAAGGCAAGATATATGTGGTGGAGTTCTGGGCCAGTTGGTGTGTACCTTGTAAAGCAGCAATGCCTCGCCTCTCTGCACTTGCTCGTGAATATAAAGACAAGATAATTTTTTTGAGTATTGATATACTTGAACAGAAAAATACTTCTTTGACGAAAATAAAGCGCTTTGTTGACAGCATGGGACAAAAAATGGATTACAATGTAGCAACAGAGGATAGTAATTTTATGACGACTGGTTGGCTTAATGCCTCGGGAGAGCAAAGCATTCCACACGCATATGTGGTAAATGAAGATGGCAAACTAGCTTGGATTGGGCATCCTAAAAACCTTGGTAGCGTTCTTCGCAAGATCGCCAATAATGACTGGGACATCATGGAAGCACTTAGAAGTCGGAACGAGGAAACGCGCTTAACAGCGATGGGAAGTGATGTTTATTACGATTTACTTAACTATACAAGCAGCCCTAGTTGGGCTAGTTCCCGCGACAAACCGGATTCACTCCTTTTAGCTGTTGCTGAAATTCTCAAAAGAGAACCGAAATTGAAATATGCACCCAGCATCGCTGCTTTGACCTTTGCTGCATTACTTAAAACAGATATGCACATGGCATATGAGTATGGAAAAGAAGGACTACTGACTACATTCTTTGGCTATCCGCCCTCTAAATTCATTATTGGGGCAATCGATATTTATGCTGATAGTTTGCGTCTCACACAAGAAATCTTTCAGTTGGGTGCTGAAGCTTGCCTGGTGGAAATTGAACAATTTGCCTATCCAGAGATTACTGACTTATTCAAACTATACAGCAAAATGGCCAGTTGGTATTGGCGAGCTAAGGAACCAGTTAAAGCGATAGCTGCGCAACAAAAAGCGATTGACGCGCTGAAAAGCAAAAAAGACTTTTCGGCGACCAAGTTGGCTGCATTTGAGTCCCGGCTTCAGCAATACAAGAACAGGTAGCTGGAAGCTGGAAGACGGAGCTTTCCTCCTTGATCTATAAGCTTCCTCTAAATTCGGCCAACGAAATGTTTGAACCGTATGGAAGAATTTTTATTCAACAATTTACTGTACTTGCCGGAAGTTTTTTTCTGGGGTTTGGTGCAGGCAAAATTTTTATGGCTGTTTTTGTTGGGATTAAAATATATGTTGATGTATGGATCAATTTTGAGAGAATAATAAAAAGCATATCAAAGACGCAACAACTAATTAATAACAGGCAACAATAACCTACACTCGTCTAGTAGTTTTTGCTTATTGATTGCGGCTGTTCCCACTTCTTCACAAACAAGGCCCCCCGCAATATTCGCAACTTCCGCCATTAATTGAATATTTCTAGTTGTTGCATAGATTAATGCTGCTACTGCAATTACCGTATCGCCTGCACCCGAAACATCGGCAATATTTCTAAAATGAGAAGGAATGATACTGCCGGTATGTTCGTTACTATAAAAAACTCCTTTTTCTGAAAG
>JANNEK010000200.1:0-17372 GCA_031378605.1 Chitinophagaceae bacterium
GTAGCGCTTACCCGATTCAAAATATTCAACCACTTAAATGGCTTAAAGTTTGCCTCAATATTACCAATAAGATCATCAGATCTACCTTTTCCACGATACCTACGCAAATCTTCGTATGGATTCGGATAATAATCGTTGAAATAAGAGTTATGATCAGCAAAACCAGGTACATTAAAATTTTTATACTTCGTTAAAGGCACCTGACCGGGAGTATTGATTACATACCAATAAACAGGGCCGGGAGAAGTAGTAACATCATAAGTGGCGGCAGTATAAGATACATTCGCGCCAATTTTTACTTTACCATAGGTTTTGCCGGCATTGATACGGAAAGTTGTTCTTCTCGACTCATCATCAGGAACAATCCCTTTGGTAGTTAAGTCCTGAACGGATAAATAAAAATTCGATTTATCATCCCCCGCATTTAAAGAAATATCATTTTGTATTGTAATCCCTGTATTGAAAAATTTCGTTTTCTCATTTGGCAGATAACTATAAGGAACTTTAAACACATCTCCATTTTCCATTTCACGTCCAAGAATAGTATCTCTTCCATCAAATTTTGCTCCCCATGTTTGGTTTTCAATCGGATCATAAATTCCATCTCCAAATTCATCATAGGAAGAACCGCTACCAAATGTTGTTTGCAAACGCGGAAGAAAAGCTACTTTTTCAAAAAGCGTAGTGTTGCTTATACTTATCTGAGGCTTACTTCTGCCCGAACCTTTTTTAGTGGTAACTACAATTACACCGTTTACCCCTTCCGGACCGTATAAGGCTGCAGCATTTGCACCTTTTAAGATGTTTACATTTTCAACATCATTCGGGTTAATTGAGTTAATAAAATTCAAGTTAATAGGAGAACCATCTACAACCAACAATGGCTGATTATTTCCGGTTAAAGAACGAATACCCCGCAATACAATTCGGGTATTTGCAAAAACACCATTATTTGTGGTAGTTACATTCAATCCGGAAACCTTACCAACCAATCCATTTTGAAGGTTCGTAACTTTTGCCTGTGTCAATTCGGAATTTTTTACCCGTGCAACCGAATAACCCAATTCCTTGGGTTGCTTCGTTACTCCAAGAGCTGTTACTACTACTTCCTGCAGATTGCCCGTTTTATCGAGTGCAACATTATAAGAGTTGCTGCTTCCAACGGCAACCTCTCTTTCTTTGCTGCCTACTGCAGAAATCAATAATACATCTCCAGATTTTGCTTCGATTCTAAAATTACCGTTTTGGTCAGTAGTGGTACCCTTGTTAGTACCCTTAATGGTTACTGAGGCAAAAGGAATAGGATCAGCTTTATCATCTTTTACCTGTCCGGTAATTACCCGGTTTTGTGCAATTGCCAATACTGTAAATAGTAAAAGCACTGCCAGAAGTGATAGAATTTTTCTCATGTGTCTGTTAATTTTTAAATAATTGGAACCTGTAATTTGTAGGAATCCTGGATTTGCTTATAGCTTCAAATAGGGTGGATAATGCCTTTGAATAGACAAAATGAAATGTTAATGCGCTGCAACATTAATTATTATTCTTTTTCCAGCCTAAAAAAATCTGAACTTTTATCATCGTATTCGATCTTTTTGAATCTGGGTCGGCGGCCAATACAAAAGTTTTAAGATCAGGCTCAATTGTTTGCCCTATTTTGAAAGCCAGAGACATATTGAGATTTTGATTCAAGTGGTTGTTTTTTTTAATATTAAACTCACCATTTAGGTACCACCTAACTCCTTTATTGTAAAAGGCAGGTACTGAATAATTATATAAAAGATCGTTCTCATAGGCATATATCCTGCCTGAATATCCATCTGTTTCAAAATATTGAACCCGGGCATTAGCTTTAAATAAACCATTTAATGGCTTATAAAAAACATCTATATATCCTAAAAAACCATTTTCCTCTTTGTTGAAATTTATCAACTCTACTCTTGTACGCAGGGTCCATTTTTTATCCGCCGAATAACTTACCTGAAACCGCCATTGTTTTTTTTCGGTTTCAATAATATTGCTTAACGGCATTACAGGGTCCGATTCATTAATTAATCGGGTACCATTCCGGAACCTTCCATAAATCTCAAGTGTTTTTGAAGGCGTGTAGGTAAATTGAAAAAGATATTCTCTTCCGGTTGCAGGTGCATTAATGTTTGCAGTTAACCAGGGATTCCGATATAAATCAACATAGGCATCGAATCTTAATCCGAAAAAAGGCATTAGAGAAATTCCGCCATACAAGCCATTTTCATTGGAAGGTGAACTCCTTTCGGTAAATGCATTGCTAAACAACGACTGGTATACTTTATTAATTGAACGATACAAAAAAGCTATATCAACTTTAGGGTCAATACTTGCAAGCAGTCCCGTTACAATAGCGGTATTCATTTTATTGTCTACTGCTACCTCTCCAAAAAGGTGTATGTTTTTAATAGTTTGCCCAAAATCTATACTGTAATTGTTGAGGCTTCTTCCATTTAAAGAATAAAGATTATACGGAGCAGCCTCTTTTATTATTGGCAGGGAAAAATCATAATTTATCGAATTAATACCCAAATGACCGGTTACCCAATGGTATTGAATACTACCACCAAAAGCAAGCATCTGCAAACTATTTTTATCTTCCAGTTCAGCCACGCTCCGGTGGTAACCCGAAGTCTGCAAAGAAGAAACAAAGAAAGTATTTTGAATAGAATCGATTAACTTATTTGCAGATAGTTTCCTGAGGGAAGTAAAAATTGTAATATCCCATTTTTTATTTCCTAACGTGATGCCCGCTCCACGATGAAAATTATATTCACCAGCCGAACTATAGGGTCGCAATACAGCACCCTGCCTTTTAATATTCAGCACCGCACTACTTTTTTTAAACGCGAGGTTTTGCCATTGCAGTAAACCCTGGCCCAGGTTAACGGTATAATCGCCTAATGCGATTGCTTTTATTTTATTTATTTTTTGTATGAATAGATGGGCAGAGTAAAAATCAAAACCGTTTTTTTGTTTATTACTAAAAAAGGGTTCTCCTGAATCTTTATCACCTGTTATACCCCACTGTAATAAGTTTTTGTATTGATACTTGTATCGAAATTGCAAGGAAGATAGCCCACCAAGATAATTTCTATTGACTGGTTCTTCCTTCGTTTTATCCCAGCTCCTTACAAAGCGTAACAAAAGATGGTAATCACCATTTCGCAGGCGTTGTTTAATCGTTTCAACGCTATTTATTTTTATTGTTATGGTTATATAAGGCAGTAATTTTCTTATCAATTGAACATCCCAACCTGGTATGGCCTGCAGTTCATAAATATCAATCAGGGTTCCAAATAAATCTCTGTACATTAACAATGCAGCTATTTGCCTGTCATTAATAATTTTAAATAATCGCAATTCATCTTCGGAAGCACTATTAATATTTAAAGGATGATATTTAAAGTATTCCATCTGTTGCCAATAGGAATCATCTTCTGCCGCTACGTCTTCTCTTTCTATTTCGCTTTCCAGTTGCTGTTCTGCCAATGTATTGGATTCAACTTTTTCCTGCGCAATTAAAAAAAAGGAATTCAATAAAAAGTAAAAAAAGAGTATATTTTTTTTCATTCTTTATTTTGCTTTATAGTATAAAGAATGAAAAGGCCTGGTGAGATACCCAATTGAGGATGATAACTTGAAGTGATGTCTACCCTGAAATTCTTCCAGGCCAACCCTGCACCCAACCAGGGAGAAGTAGTAGAAGTATAAATTCCTCCACGTAAAAAAAATTTATCATCCACTTTATATTGCAAGGCAGCAATAATATTTACCAGATTATTTTCTTCTTTAACAATTTCTGTACTCAGGAATACCAATGGGGAAATATCATAACCAATTCCAAGTTTATAACCAATTGCAGGTTTTTCAGCTTCAATACTCTTTAGTTTTCCAGCTACCATATTCATTATCACGATACCCACATTTACTCTTTCCAGGATATGCCAAATCATTCCTGCGTCTGCGGTAACAACTCCACTACTTCCATAACCAGCTATCGACACACTATAATAATTGAATTGAGCACCGATGTCAATACTACCCAATGATTTTGAATAAGCCAGCCCAAATTGTGTTTCGTTATAATCTTTGAAACCGTTGTATCGGGCTATAATTCCAAAACCGCCATACGAGGTGGGAATTGCCAATGCAGTTGTATAAAAACTCAACTCCTTCAACGAGTATTTTCTTTCGGCAAAAAGTCCAACACCTGCCACTTTAATCTGACTTAAAGTTGCCGGGTTTGAAACGAAAGAAAGGGCGTCTGCAAATTTCTTGCTATAGGTTCCTGAACCAGGGTAAAAAGAAGTTGAATAAGAATGTTGTGATTGAGCTTGACCAATCAGTAAAAGATAAAAACTGGAATAGAATAATTTTTTCATCCGGTGATTTATTTTAACGGGCGTTAAAAAAATTTTGCCTATAAAAAAATAGTGCAAAAATCACCGGCTCTCTTTAGGGTGCATTGGCAGTTAAGCATACCTTTGCGCCATGGAAATTTTAGATGGAAACCTGGTGTCGCAGGCCACCAAAAACGAATTGAAAATAAAGGTAGCACAATTAATAACGGAGGGCAAAAAAATTCCTCATTTGGCCGCCATTCTTGTGGGTACCAGCGGAGCGAGTGAAACTTATATAGCCAGTAAAGTAAAAACCTGTGAAGAAATAGGTTTTAAATCAACACTTAAACGTGTAGACGAATCGATTAGTGAATTTAAATTGTTGGGTATTATTGAAGACTTGAATAATGACCCTGATGTTGACGGAATATTGGTTCAATTACCTCTTCCTAAACACATATCGGATGAAAAAGTGATTAATACAATTGATGCCCGGAAAGATGTTGATGGATTTCATCCGGTAAGTATTGGTAAAATGGTTCAGGGTCTTTCTACGTTTATTCCTGCAACGCCACATGGAGTTATGCTGATGCTGGAACATTACAAAATTGAAACAAAAGGAAAGCATGCTGTAGTAATTGGACGCAGTAATATTGTTGGCCGTCCTATGAGTATTTTATTAAGCGCGAACTGTAACCCGGGTAATTGTACAGTCACTATCTGTCACTCACATACGCAGGATTTAAAAGAGATTTGCAGGAATGCAGATATCATTGTAGCAGCACTTGGTAAGCCCGAGTTTGTAACTGCCGATATGATTAAGCCTGGTGCCGTTGTTATAGATGTTGGTATTACCAGAGTAGCGGACCCAAGTAAAAAAAGGGGCTATACTATCAAAGGAGATGTTTTATTTAGTGAAGTAGCGCCTCTTTGTTCCTATATAACTCCGGTACCCGGGGGAGTAGGGCCAATGACGATTGCTGCCCTTATGAAAAATACTTATAAAGCATGTATGGATGCTAATTAAACAATCAACAAGTAATTTATTGTTAAGCGCAGCATAAACTATCCAAAAAAAGGAATGAAGAAATTTAAGTAATGATTGAAAAAATTAAGCATACTATTAGTGGCCTTCCGGTAATGGAAGATTTCTATACGTTGCAGGGAGAAGGATATCACCAGGGTAAGGCTGCCTACTTTATAAGGCTTGGCGGTTGCGATGTTGGTTGTGTTTGGTGCAATGTAAAAGATAGTTGGGATGGAACAAAATTCGAAAAATTTGAACCAGGGTTTCTTACCCGAAAAGTAAAACAAACACCTGCTGAAATAGTAGTAATAACAGGTGGGGAACCATTAATGCATAATCTGGATGCATTAACCGCCGAATTAAAAAGCAACTTATTAAAAACGCATATTGAAACTTCCGGGGCCCATCCTTTAACTGGTCAATGGGATTGGATATGTTTATCGCCTAAAAAATTTAAAGCACCGCTTCCCGAAATTCTTCCGCTTGCACAGGAACTTAAAATAATTGTATTTAATAAAAGTGATTTTGCCTGGGCCGAAAAAAATGCCTCCCAGGTTTCTTCTGCCTGCAAGTTATTTTTACAACCCGAATGGGACAATCAACAGAAAGTTACTCCTCTGATCGTCAGTTATATAAAAGAAAACCCGCAATGGGAACTCTCCCTTCAGTTGCATAAGTACATTAATGTGCCTTAAGTACTAAATAAATCGATTATAACATTCGTTTTACATTTCACTGCATCCTTTTTTGAAGGAATACCCGTCTATAAAAAAACTGGTGTAAATAAATTAAGTTTGTTACTCATGAAACAACTGCTAACTTTTTTATTTTTTATTACCTGCAGCGAAGCCTTTGCTCAATACAACCCCGATAAGGTAAATAAAAAAGCGAAAGCCTTTTATGAAAAAGCACTTGAAAAGGCTCAGGAGGATGATTTTACCGGAGGCATACATCTGCTAAATGAAGCAGTAAGAATAGATCCTAAATTTGATGATGCCTACATTTCGTTGGCGGGTATTTATGGTCAATTAAAAAATTACGATTCGGCTATCTATTATTATTCAAAAGCAAAAGCCATCGATTCCCTATATTTCAAAGATTATAATCTCCCCTACTCTATTTATTTTGCCGGTAAAGGAGAGTTTGAAAATGCAAAGAAGACAATAGATGAATTTCTAACAATCCCCAACCTGAATGAAAACAGTTTAAAAGCCGCCAGTTTCCGAAAAAAAAGTTACCAGTTTGCTATCGACTATTCCAAAGAAAAATTATCAGGCAATTATCTTTTTGAACCCAAAAACATGGGCGATAGCATTAATTCAACAGTCTCGGAATATTATCCCACCATTACAATTGATGGTAAAGAATTGGTATATACCCGCCGGGTAAAAAACATGAATGAAGATTTTTTTGGATCAACATTTATAGATAACCGTTGGAGTACATCAAAGGGGCTGTCAGGAAATATTAATACTGCATTAAATGAGGGGGCACAGAATATTTCTCAGGATGGGCAAATTCTAATTTTCACAGGGTGCAATTTACCAGAAGGAATAGGCAGTTGTGATTTGTATATCTCCTATCTTACCCCGGAAGGATGGAGTACTCCCGAAAACCTTGGCTTTACGGTTAACTCAGAGGGATGGGAATCTGCTCCTTCTTTATCACCAGATAAACGTGATCTTTATTTTGCAAGTCGAAGGGCAGATGGCTATGGTGGCAGTGATATTTATGTAAGCAAGCGCTTACCCAACGGTCGCTTTACCGAGCCAGAAAATATGGGCCCGGAAATTAATACAGCCGGAGATGAAAGTTGTCCATTTATTCATGCAGATAATCAAACATTATTCTTTACATCGAACGGTCATCCCGGATATGGTGGTGATGATCTTTTTTTAGTAAGGAAAGGAGCTAAAGGAAAATGGGGTAAACCCGTTAACCTCGGGTACCCAATCAATACCATCGAAAATGAAGGAAGTTTAATTGTGTCAGCAGATGCTAAAACCGCCTATTATGCAAGCGACCGAAGAGATAGTCGTGGTGGACTTGATCTATATACATTCGAACTCCGAAGCGATATTCGTCCAGCAAAAACGTTATGGATAAAAGGAAAAGTCTTTGATAAAAAAACAACGAAAGGATTACCCTCTGCAGTTGAACTTACAGATTTGTCTACAAAAGAAGTATTGAGTAAGGTTCAAACAGATGAAACAGGCAATTACCTGATTACATTACCAGTTGGTAAAGATTATGCTTTTAATGTAAACAGAAAAGGATATTTATTTTTCTCAGATAATTTTCCATTAAGTCAAAAAGATCCCGATTCTACTTATAATATTAATATCCCATTACAACCGCTGGAGGCCAATGCTACTATTGTACTTAAAAATATTTTCTTTGATTCAAAAATGTTTGAAATAAAATCAGAATCTACGCCGGAACTTGATAATTTAGTTCAATTGCTCAAAGAAAATCCAACACTTAAAATTCAAATTAGCGGGCATACGGATAATGTAGGGAAACCCGAGGACAACCTAACCTTGTCTAACAACCGGGCACAGGCGGTGGTAGAATACTTAATGTCAAAAGGCATCCAGAAGATTCGACTTAGCTTTCAGGGGTACGGTGCCACCTTACCATTAGACAACAATACAACCGAGGAAGGAAGGGCCAAAAACCGGAGAACAGAAGTGAAGGTGATTACCACTTAATTTTTAAGAAAAACACGATCCCTTTAACTGGCTATAACTTCTATCTTAGCCTGATACAGGTTAATGAAAACGCCGGGTATACTGCCTGGTGATTATCAGCCTGCATTTGATAATCTTAACTCCTTTATTGTTCACTCCTCTTTTTTGAAGAACGATTTATTATATCAGGTTGCTCTTACACGCATACCACAAATTGGATCTGTTCAAGCTCGTTTATTAGTAGAACAGTTTGGATCGGCTGAAGCAATTTTTCGTGCAAAAATTCATCAATTAGAAAAAACAGAAGGGATCGGCTCAATCAGGGCAAAAAGTATTAAAGAGTTCAACTCATTTAAAGAAGCTGAAAAAGAAATTAGTTTTATTAATAAATATAAAATCAACCCTCTTTTTATTTCTGAAACATCTTATCCAAAACGTTTACGGAATTGTTATGACCCTCCTACCCTGTTATATTATAAGGGAGAAACTTCCCTGAATGCTTCTAAAATTGTAGCCATTGTTGGAACGAGAGTTAATTCTGACTATGGAAAACACCTTACAGAAAACCTGATAAGTGTATTAAGCAATCAACAAGTATTGATTGTTAGTGGGATGGCTTTTGGCATAGATGCCCTTGCACACAAAGCAGCTTTAAAAAATAATTTACCAACCGTAGGCGTACTTGCTCATGGACTAGATACTATTTATCCAATTCAGCATTCTTCTTTGGCAAAGGAAATTATTAAGCAGGGCGGCGGAATGTTGACCGAGTTTTGTAGTACTATCAAACCCGACAAACATAACTTTCCAACCAGGAACCGAATTGTAGCAGGTATGAGCGACGCGATCGTTGTAATAGAATCAGGAATTAAAGGAGGCAGTATGGTAACAGCAGAGTTAGGCAATGGATACAATAAAGATATTTTTGCATTTCCTGGTAAAACAACAGATCTTAAAAGTGCAGGATGCAATCATCTTATTAAAAACAATAAAGCCACATTACTCACCAATCCCTTTGACCTTATTCAGTTAATGGGTTGGGAAGAGAAAAAAAAAGCAGGAAGCATTCAACAAAAAGAATTATTTATTCAATTAACCACCGAAGAAAAAATAATTACAGACCTGCTCCGGGAAAAAGACAAAACACATATTGATGAGCTTAATCTGAGAAGCGGATTAAGCAGCAGTTCTGTTGCATCGGCAATTCTTACATTGGAACTGCAACTGATCATTCAATCCCTTCCGGGTAAAATATACCGTTTAATTTAATTGACTTTTTATGAGGGGATCCTTGCTCACAAAGGGTTTCGGGGATTCTCCTAAAAATCATTTGGAGAATATTTATCTGGTGCCCTATCTTTGCACATGGCAAGAATAATTAACGCTCCCCAAACTAAATCTCCCAACTCAAGCAAATTTTTTGGTGAAGGATTGACATTCGATGATGTATTGCTGGTTCCGGCATACTCACAGGTATTGCCCCGCGAAGTTTCTATTGGCACTCAACTTACACGCAATATTACCTTAAACGTTCCATTACTATCTTCTGCAATGGATACAGTTACAGAAGCCAATCTGGCTATTGCCTTAGCAAGGGAGGGAGGCATTGGTATTTTGCATAAAAATATGAGTATCGAAAAACAAGTGGAACAGGTTCGCAGAGTAAAAAGAAGTGAAAGCGGTTTAATAACCGATCCTATTACGCTTCACGAAGATGCAACCATTGGTGAAGCTTTAGTTTTAATGAAAGAAAATAAAATTGGTGGTATTCCCATAGTCGATAATAATAAAAAATTAGTAGGCATTTTAACCAATAGGGATCTTCGTTTTGAAACAAGTTCTTCAAAACGGGTAAGTACTGTAATGACTAAAGAAAATTTAATTACTGCACCCGCAGGGACAGATTTAAAAAAAGCACAAAAAATTTTAAGTCAGTATAAAATTGAAAAACTTCCCTTTATAAAAAAAGATGGAACGCTGGTTGGTTTAATTACTTATCGGGATATTCAAAAACTTCAATCAAATCCCAATGCCGTTAAAGATAGTTTTGGCCGCTTATTAGTTGGAGCTGCCTTAGGAATTACAAAAGAGTTATTAGACAGGGCATCGGCATTACAACAAATTGGGGTAGATATAGTAACCCTTGATAGTGCACATGGCCATAGCAAAGGAGTTATTGAAGCCCTTAAAAATTTAAAAAAGAATTTTAAAAACTTACAGGTCATTGCCGGTAATATCGGCACCGCTGCCGGGGCAAAAGCATTAGCAGAAGCAGGAGCAGATGCTGTTAAGGTTGGCATTGGACCCGGTTCGATTTGTACCACCCGCATTGTTGCCGGTGCAGGTGTTCCTCAAATTACGGCAATCATGGAGGCCGCATCGGTATTGCATAAACTGAGAATTCCGTTAATTGCAGATGGAGGTATACGTTATACAGGAGATTTAGTTAAAGCATTGGCTGCAGGAGCTGATGTGGTGATGATGGGCAGTGTATTTGCCGGAACAGAAGAAAGTCCCGGTGAAACAATTATTTACGAAGGAAGAAAATTTAAACAATACCGGGGAATGGGATCAATAGGTGCAATGAACCAGGGAAGCGCCGACCGTTATTTTCAGGACGTAGAAGATGATATCAAAAAATTTGTTCCAGAAGGTATTGAAGGAAGGGTTGCCTTTAAAGGAAGCCTTAATGAAATTGTATACCAATACACAGGGGGATTAAGGGCAGGTATGGGTTATTGTGGTGCGAAAAATATCAAAGAGTTACAAGAGGCACAATTTGTTCGCATTACTAATGCAGGAATGAAAGAGAGCCATGCACATGATATTGAGATAACAAAAGAAGCACCGAATTACAGCAGGTAAGCAGAAATTAAAATGAAAATTTTTGTTGCCGGGCTTTACTTACATATTCTGAGTTCTGCATTCTGTATTCTGTATTCTGAGTCCTGTATTCTGAGTCCTGTATTCCGCATTTTGTATTCTGTATTCCGTAGTCCTTATATCTATCATCCATTATAGCACCAATGAAAATAATCAAACTCTTCGCCACCTTACTCTTCACTATTCACTATTCACTATTTACTTTTTCCCAAACGGATTCGTGCAAACTCCGCATAAGTTTATTAACCTGTAGTGCCGGCAAAGAGTTATATGCTGCATGGGGGCATACTGCTATACGGGTTAGCGATAGTACAAGCGGAATGGATATGGTTTTAAATTATGGAACTTTTGATGATTCAGATCCGGCATTTTTAGCCAAGTTTACTCAGGGAATAATGATTTACGCACTTTCTGCCTATCCATTTTCCGATTTTATTAATGAATACAAAGCTGAAGATCGTGGGGTAACTGAGCAATTACTATCGTTAAGCTGCGAAGATAAAAATAAAATTTACCAGGCACTACTGTATAATGCAAGAGATGAAAACAGGTTTTATGAATATTATTTCAGTGCAGATAATTGTACAACGCGTGCGAGAGATATGGTTTTGCAAAATATCAACGGTACTGTTTCTACCAAGAAAATCATTCCATCAGAGGCTCCTACTTTTAGAAATCTAATTCATGAAAGTTTAGATACTATCAATAAGCCCTGGAGCAAATTAGGAATAGATCTTCTTCTTGGAAGTAACCTCGATAAAAAAGTATCCAACGAAACCGCTATGTTTTTACCTGATTACCTGATGAAAGGATTTGACAGTCTTAGCTTAAATGGCCAACAGTTTGTACTAACAAAACAAATTATACTTGAACGGTCGCGAAAAACATTAGATCGCCCGATTGGAATAAATCCGCTTATTTTATTTTCACTGCTGGCTGCTATTATTCTTTTTCTTACATTTTATAAAACTTCTTTTTCGCAAAAATGCCTGAACGTTTTTGATTTACTTTTTTTCCTGTCGATTGGTTTAATAGGGCTATTAATTATTGTATTATGGATCATCAGGGTTGATGATGTTTGCCGTAATAATTTTAATTTATTATGGGCTCTTCCAACTCATGCACCGGTTGCGTTTTTTTTATTGAAGAAGAAAAAATGGATACAAACTTATTTCAGGATAGTGCTGTTACTTGCTCTTTTTACTGCTGCTGCCTGGTGGATCATTCCTCAACAATTTAATACTGCGATTGCACCATTACTTGCAATTATTGCATTGCGTAGTTGGCAACGAAGTAAATAACCATATACTATCTTAGCAAGATGAATAAAATCATTCGTTATAATAATGCAGATATTTTTTATCGAATCGAAGGTAAAGGACAGCCCGTTTTATTGATCCATGGATTTGGGGAAGACGGAATGATTTGGGATAAACAGGTGCAGGAATTAAAAGAAAACTATCAATTAATAATTCCAGATCTGCCCGGAAGCGGTAAGTCTTCTTTAATGAATCAAGAATGCACAATGGAATCCATGGCAGAATGTATTCATCACATTATAAAGTTTGAGTTTGGAAATTTATATTCAACAGAACAATTAAAAGATCTTCTGATTTTGATTGGCCATAGTATGGGTGGCTATATAGCGTTAGCTTATATTGAAAAATACCATGAACAAGTAAAAGCATTTGGTCTTTTTCATTCAACAACTTATGCAGATACTGAGGCCAAAAAGGAAGCAAGATTGAAAAGCATTCGTTTTATCCAACAAAATGGGGCTGCTAAATTCATTGAGCAATCCCTTCCAAGCCTCTTTTCTGAACCGTTTAAGCAAAAAAATCCTTCGATAGTAGAGGAGTTAGTACAACGATACACCAACTTTTCTGCGGAGGCTCTCGTACAATACTATGAAGCCATGATAAAAAGACCTGATAGAACAATTCTTTTAAGAGAGTTTATGAAACCAATCTTGTTTATAATAGGAGAACATGATACGGCTATTCCGCTGGAACACAGCTTGCAACAATGCCATCTTCCGGATGTAGCGTATATTCAGTTATTACAGAATTCGGGACACTATGGCATGCTGGAAGAGCCAAATAAAGCCACCGATTTCCTAAAAAAATTTTTAGCTGAAATTGAAACTGTAAAGTCAAAACATGCGTTATAGATAAGAACGAATGAAAAAAATCCTATCAATATTTTTCCTTATCGCTTTTATTGTTCCTTCCCTCAAAGCCAGGCATATAAAAGGTGGTGAGATATCCTACGTCTACCTGGGCGATGGTCCAGCCGCAAATACCTCCCTCTATCAGGTTACTTTAAAGTTATATATCGATTGCAATGCTAATAACCAGGGACAATTGGATAGTTCAATACCACTTACAATATTTGACAAATCAAATAATGCACAATTTGGATCACCGGTGAATGCTCCAATGATAGGAGAAGAATTCATTCAATTTGATCCGGCCTCCAATCCTTGTATTGGAAACCCCCCAACCGATGTTTGTTACCGGGTAAGAAAATTTTCAGCAACGGTAACTCTTTCTAATAAACCCAATGGATACACGATAGCTTACCAGCGTTGTTGCCGAATTGAAAATATCATAAATCTTATTTCACCCAGCGATGCTTCCGGTGCAACATATACCTGTGAAATACCAGGAACTGCTGTTTACCCCGATGCATATAAAAATAGCAGCCCGGTATTTGAAACCAATGATGCCGCAGCCATTTGTGCAAACAGCAATTTCACTTTCAGTTTTGCGGCAACTCAGCCAGATGCAGGAGATTCTATTTCTTACCAATTATGCAGCGGCTTTAAAGGTGCTAATCAAACAACCCCAAAGCCTGATATTGCAGCACCTCCTCCCTATAACGAGTTAAGCTATAAATCGCCCTTTAGTGGAACTTCTCCGTTGGGTGCATCCTCTTCCATTAATCCAAAAACAGGTTTAATAACAGGGATTGCGCCGGGTACTACCGGCCAGTATGTAATTAGTGCTTGTGCATTTGAATACCGTAATGGTGTTCTTATAAATATTCATAGAAAAGATATTCATGTAGCCGTATCAAACTGTATTCCGTTAAAAGCAGATTTGAAACCCGATTATGCTTACTGTGATGATTTCTTAGTAAGTTTTAAAAACGAAGCAATCAATCCGGCTGGCTCAAAATATATATGGCAGTTTGGGGATAACACCAAGGCAGATACAACTGCTGATCCTGAAGGAAGGGTTACGCACCAATATGCTGATACCGGAGTATACACCGTAAAAATTAAAGTGATACTGGCCGGTCAATGTATAGATTCTGCCAGCACCAAAGCAAAAGTGTTCCCTGGTTTTTATCCTGGTTTTATAGTTCAGGGTACTTGTATTTTACTACCATTGCAATTTACTGATACTACCAGCTCACGTTATGGTGTTGCAGGAAAATGGAGTTGGAGTTTTGGAGATGAAACAACCCTGGCAGATACCTCACATACAAAAACGCCTTCATGGAAATATGCCACTATCGGTTTCAAAAATGTTCAGCTAATCGTTGAAAGTACCAAAGGTTGTATTGACACAATTATTAAGGCCGTAGAAGTAAGAGACAAACCTCCGATTATCTTTCCTTTTAAAGACACTCTTATTTGCAGTATCGATACTCTTCAATTAAAGGCTATCGGAAATGGATTGTTTTCGTGGGGGCCAAACTATAATATTCTGAATTCAAGTTCTCCCAATCCAATGGTGTTTCCGAAACAAACTACCTGGTATCGGGCAACACTAAACGAAAATGGTTGTATAAATACTGATTCTGTAAGAGTTCGGGTGGTAGACTTCGTTTCTTTATTTGCCGGAGCTGATACAACCATCTGTGCAACTGATACTATACAACTAAAACCGCAGAGTGACGGATTGCAGTATTTGTGGACGCCGGCAACTTTCTTAAATAATCCATCCATAAAAAATCCTTTTGCACGTCCTTCTGTAACCATAACGTACTCGGTAAGAGCGATAATTGGCAAATGCAATAAAACCGATGATATTACGATTCGTACGGTTCCTTATCCAATATCTATTGCAGGACCCGATACAACCATCTGCTACCAGGACACAGCAAAACTGCGTGGTTCAATTGTTGGTAGCCGATATACCTGGAGCCCTCTCGGCTCACTTAACAGCGGTAACACACTAACACCAATTGCCTTTCCTGCAAAAACAACGACTTACCTGCTGAGTGCTTTTGATACATTAGGTTGTCCTAAGGCCGGTATCTCATTGGTAAAAGTAACCGTTCGAGATAAAATACTAACTTTTGCAGGTAATGACACTGCCATTGTTGTAGGCCAACCATTACAGTTACGAGGCAGTGGGGCAGAATTTTTTAAATGGACCCCGGCTACTTTTTTAAATAATCCCGATATTAAAAATCCTATTGCTTTATTAAATGATAATTTCACCTATATTTTAAAAGCGTTTACACCTGAAGGTTGTTTTTCTTTAGACACTATAAATATTAAAGTTTTTAAAACCAATCCTGATATTTTTGTTCCCAATGCGTTCTCCCCCAGTGGTAAAAACAGGGTATTGCGGCCAATTCCAGTTGGTATTTCTCGGATAGATTATTTCCGTGTGTTTAACCGTTGGGGGCAGTTGGTTTTTCAAAGCTCGGATAGTAGCAAAGGATGGGATGGTTCGCTGGGTGGTAAGCCACAAAACAGTGGGACCTTTGTTTGGATGGTAAAAGGAACTGACTTCACCGGAAAAACGATTATTCGAAGAGGCACTGCCATCCTTATCAGGTAGTCATCCAATTCTTTTTTCCCCGTTTATTAAAAGACAATTCCTTGCTGGTCAAAGCTGGTTTTGAAAGAAAGTTCTATTATTCTTCTTGAAACTGCAATTTCATCACAACCCTTCTTTGTGATTGTTCGTATCTTACTATACTGCTCATGAAAAAATTGGTTCTTATATTCCTGTTGCTAACAAGTACCTGCTTGTCTGTAGTTGCACGGCATATAAAAGGAGGAGAAATTAGTTATCTCTATATCGGACCGGGAGCAGTAACTGGTACTGAAAAATATGAAATAACTCTACGACTTTTTCTTGAATGCAATGCTTCAGGACAGCAATTAGATCCTGAAGCCAATATTGGTATTTTTCGCAATATCAATGAAACTCCTGCACCAGGTTCACCTTTTTTGTTCCCGCTCAGAAGTGATGAATTTATAAATCTCAGAGCGCCCAATCCTTGTATTTCCAGCCCTTCACCTGTTTGTTATCGATTAAGGATTTATAAACGAACTATAGATTTACCAATAGAAGCTGGGGGGTATTCAATTGTATTTCAACGATGCTGTCGTATCAATGGATTGATAAATCTTAGTCCAAACTCCAATGTTGGATCCTCTTATACCTGCAGGATGGGTGGGTCAGATGTTTTAGGATCAAGGCCAAATTCAAGTGCAGCGTTTGCTGTAAAAGATACGGTTCTTATTTGCCAGCGTCGACCATTCACACTGGATTTTAGCGCAGAAGATCCAGATGGAGATTCATTATCCTACGAATTTTGTGATGCGTACACAGCTTTACAGGGTGGAGGTGGTGGAACCATTGATCCGGTTCCTCCAAGCCAAATCAACTTTGTAAATTATTTTGCTGGCTTTTCCGGTTCTTCTCCATTAGGCCCGGGCGTAACGATAAATGCAGTAACAGGAAAAATAGAAGGCATTGCGCCAGGAGGTGGTGATTATGTAATCAGTGTTTGTGTTCGTGAATGGCGAAATAATAGAATTATCAGCGAGCATCGAAAAGATTTTAATATTAAGATAGACCAGCAATGCGATTTAGCTGCCGCTTTTCTTCAACCAACCTATATTAACTGCCGTAATTTTTCATTTGCGTTCCAAAACGAATCGCCTCCTTCTTCACTTATACATTCTTATTACTGGGATTTTGGGGTACCTGCTTTAAGCAACGATACATCCAGCTTAACAAATCCTGTTTACGCGTATAGAGATACGGGTACTTATAAAGTCAGATTAGTTATCAATCGTGGAGAGCAATGTTCCGACTCAACCGAATCTAACGTCAAGATCTATCCTGGTTTCTTTCCAGGATATAAAATAACCGGATCCTGTGTACAGGTACCTTATCTATTTACAGATACCACGAAAGCAAATTATGGATATGTAAATAAATGGATATGGAATTTAGGTGATGAAACTTCTGCAGATGATACTTCTACAAATAAAATTGCAAGCTGGCAGTATAAAACCGCTGGATTGAAGGCTGTTGCTTTAATTGTTTCCAGCAGCTTTGGCTGTATTGATACAGTTATTAAATTACTTGACGTTCGGGAAAAACCGATTGTGGACCTGGCTTTCAGGGATACATTAATATGCAGCAT
>JANNEK010000222.1:0-8148 GCA_031378605.1 Chitinophagaceae bacterium
GTATGAGTAATTGTTTCTCCATTGCTTCCTTGTGCCGAATACTTGACGGTTTTTGACTTATCGGCATTTTCAATGATAACTCCTGCATTGAAATACAAATCGGTTATGTATGCAGGTGATTGACCCGAAGAGGTATTTACCGGATAAGAAATTTTATCAAAATCAGAGGCTCCAAGCACAACGTTCGCGCTATCAATTGAACGGTATTTTTTTAGTTCAATTTTTTTGGGTTGAGCACCCTTATTCGAAAACGAGATTTTAAGTAAATCGGTTTCAACAACAAGAATCGATTCTATCCCCGTTTTTTTAAACCCGGGCAGGGTATCAATTACTTTAACCGTTACTGAACCTGTATCGATAATTTTTTTTGCATTTATTGAATCGTTGGTCTTAATCACTCTGGCAATGGAATCTTGTTTTTTTTGCTCAAGAGCAGCTAACTCTTGTCCATTTTTGGTAGAAGTAAAAAGATAAACAAATAAAAGAACGGCCAGTAATACAAAACCGATCACCGTATTGCGGTCAAAATTCATTATTCTAAAATTTAAGGAGGTGCAAAGATAGGGTTTGGGGGTGAGTCAACGGTTGGGAGTTATACTTGAGTAATTTTGTGACAGAACGTACGAAAAGCCGGACATAAGGATTCGAATTGAGACCTTCCGTCATCATATCTAATCATCAAATCATCTCGCTTTGCAATAAAGGATTTTTAGCTGCATTTTTCATTTCAGTATATTCCCTGGCAGCTTTTACGAAATGAACAAATATAGGAGATGGGCTTTCTACGGTACTTTTCAATTCAGGGTGATATTGTACACCAATAAAAAAAGGATGATTTGCTAATTCAACAATCTCTACAAGTCCGCTCTCCGGGTTTTTACCACTTGCTATCATTCCTGTTGCTTCAAACTGATCGAGGTACTTATTGTTAAACTCCCATCTATGGCGATGGCGTTCATTTATTTTATCTAAGCCATAAATAGATTGAGCCAGGCTTCCTTGTTTTAATTCGCAAGGGTAAGATCCTAATCTCATGGTTCCACCTTTTGCAGATATCTTCTTTTGTTCATCCATTAAATCAATAACAGGTTCTGGTGTATCAGCGTCCATCTCTGTTGAATGAGCTTTCGTTAAACCAAGTACGTTACGTGCAAATTCGATTACGGCCATCTGCATTCCCAAACAAATACCCAAAAATGGCATATTATTTTCACGTGCATACTTTACTGCAATTATTTTACCCTCCACTCCTCTTAATCCAAATCCTGGTGCAACCAGCAATCCATCTAAATTACCTAACTTCTCTCCTACATTTTCGAGAGTAATAAATTCACTATGAACATTTACGATCTGCACCTTGCATTCATTCATTGCACCCGCATGCACAAACGATTCAAGAATAGATTTATAGGCATCCTGTAATTCTATATATTTTCCAATCAACCCAATGGTAACTTTACTCTTTGGATATTTCAATTTATCAAGAAATTCTTTCCATTTAGTAAGTTCAGGTTCTTTGTAGTTAGTTATATTCAATTTCTTCAAGCAAATTACGTCCAATTTTTCTCTCATCATTGTAAGCGGAACTTCATAAATAGTAGAAGCATCTGCTGCTTCAATTACTGCCTCCTGCTTTACGTTACAGAAAAGAGCGATTTTTCTTCTTATTTCAGGAGATAGAGCTTCTTCAGTTCTGCATACAATAATATCTGGGCGAACGCCCTCTGAACTTAACATTTTAACACTATGCTGCGTAGGCTTAGTTTTTAATTCTTTAGCAGCTTTGAGATATGGTATCAAGGTTAAATGCACAACAACAGTGTCTTCATCTGGCAACTCCCATTGTAATTGCCGGAGAGATTCAATAAATGGCAGGCTTTCAATGTCTCCGACTGTTCCACCCAATTCAGTGATAATGATATCATAATTATTGTTCTGTCCTAACAATAACATTCGTCTTTTTATTTCATCAGTTATATGCGGAACCACCTGTACTGTTTTCCCAAGGTAGGCACCTTCTCTTTCTTTATTTATTACCGTTTGATAAATTCGGCCTGTGGTAACATTATTGGCCTGAGATGTAAAAATATTCAGGAAGCGTTCATAATGCCCAAGATCAAGATCTGTTTCTGCACCATCTTCAGTAACAAAACATTCTCCATGCTCGTAGGGATTCAAGGTGCCGGGGTCCACATTAATATAGGGGTCAAATTTCTGAATAGTTACCCGCAATCCTCTTGCCTGTAATAATTTTGCAAGCGATGCAGCAACAATACCTTTACCAAGAGAAGAAGTAACACCACCGGTTACAAAAATATATTTAGCCATAGCGTATTATTAACTTAATTAAACTAAAACAATAAATAAACGATACAACCTGTTTCTTTAACTGTTGTAAAACCCATACACGCATCAAAACCATATTTTAATAATCCTGATCAAAACAAATCTGAAAATACACGAATAAGGTTTATGAGATATTCATTAATAGTAATTATGACATTTTTTTTGCAGCAACTTCAATGGATTTTTCGCACCAGGTGTTTAGGCTATTATCTCAAATCCGCCTCGTTTCCCTGAAAAAAAATATATATTATCCAATCGAAACAAATAACTCAAACAACTTCAAAAACATAACAATAAACTTATCAAACGATTGACCTGATGAAGATAGTCAGCATCTGCCAGTAAAGTGAAGAATTTCCAAGAGGTCGGGTAAAAATAAGGCTATTTTTCGACCAGTAAAATTATAAAAGCAGCTTGTGGAAAAAATGAAGTTATTTATAGTTGAACCTCTATGATCCAATTAAATTCTTTATCCTGTCTTTGAATTTGTTACGGGTAGCGGGTGATATATTTTTCTTTGCCCAAAGTATTAGCTTTCCTTTAATCGTTTTGTTTAATATTGAATTAGTATGTTCCTGATAAACTTTACCATAATAGGAAATACATTGTGAAGTGATCTCATACCCCTCTTTATAAACTATCGAACGATATTCCATGAATAACTTTTTCACTAAAGGCAAACTTTCCTCCGAAAAACGGTTTTGCTGTTTATAAAAAAGTATCCCTTCCTTCAAATTAATGCTGCTAAAATGGAAAAAGACCAAGGGATAAGATGAGTTTACCTGGCACCCTGTATTACTCATTTCAATAACTCTTTCATGTAAATTCCAATAACTAACATTATATCCAGGATGTAAAATAATATAAACTTTTTCAAAAAAAACCGGCACCATATTTAACCACTTTTGATCTACAAAAAGACCCTGACCGATTTTATACAAACAGTAATACCTCATTCTTTCGCACCACCATTTAATAAAAAGTCTGCTATTTTCTGATACTTTTATTGAAAAAAAGCCACCATTATAGGTGCCTGTTGCTAGGTAGGCAATTTCGTCAGGTTGTTTACCATCAAAAACCATTGGATTAATTAAATGTGGCGTAAGAAGGATATCATATTGATGATGCAATTGTTCCACTATTGTAAAAGCTGAATAAATGTATAGGTCTGAGTCGAGATAAAGTATTTCTTCTGCTTTTGGTTCAGAACGTAACACAAAATCGCAGAAATAAGATTTCAATGCACAACTAAGTTCAGAAATATTATAGCGGGTCGCCATTTCATCCAGGTGCCCTACTCCAATATCCTTACAATTAATTATTTTGTACCCTTTATACCACTCGTCAGCTTTCTCATCTGCATTGTCAATTAAACCAATAAAAAATGAATAACCCTGATTGTGGGTCTGGAAGGATGCGGCAGCGGCTCTTGCCATTGACAAGAAATTATTTGTGCAGATAGTAAAGGCAATCTTCATAAAAGAACCTGAAGTAAAGTTAATAGACAACTACCAAGCCTTCACCTATAAAAAAGGTTTTCGTGACTTTTACAAAAACTAATTTTTTGTTACCAACTATTTGTAAAAATTGCTTCAAAATAATAAAGGTAGAAACGCATTTCAATCAATATCCAGTTACAAACATTACCACATTATCAACTGGTGCAACAGAGGTAGAAAAAATGGGGTTCTTCTGGGTTTGGCTCATATTAATATTAGTTACCTGTTTTGTTTTTTGTTTGGTAGCATGCATTGCTACTATTGCCGCTATTTCAAACATTAATAGAAACAGACTAATTCTATCTTTTTTCATAGATACTGGTTTGGGGGTACATCAATAACGCTAAATAATTACTGTTTATTTCATCTATTAATTTTCATCTATCAAAACGAGCGCGAAGATAGGGTTCTTTTAAAGAAAATTAATAGCTAATCTTTAGCAATTTTATCATAACTGGTTATAATTCCCTTAATTAACGAGGAACTAAATCCCTGATGCTCCATTTCATTAAGGCCCGCAATGGTACATCCTTTGGGAGTTGTTACCTTATCAATTTCCTGCTCAGGATGTGTTTCTTTTTTTAATAATAAATCTGCCGCACCTTTTACGGTTTGAGCAGCAATAAGGCTTGCGGTTGCGGCATCAAATCCAATTTCAATTCCACCCTGGATATTTGCGCGGATATAGCGCATTGCATAAGCAGTACCGCAAGCTCCCAATACAGTTGCTGCTTCCATTAATTTTTCATCGATCCAGGTTACTTTGCCCAATTGGCTAAAAAGATCTTCAACATATTTTCTCTGGTCTTTCGAAAGTTCATTGGCAGAAAGGCAGGTCATACTTTCTTGTATTGCGATAGCGGTATTTGGCATTGCACGAATTACCGGCACTTTTTTACCGATAGTTTTTAAAATTGCGTCAATAGTTACCCCTGTTACCACCGAAACAATCAGATGATTTTTTGCCTGAATTCCATTTTTTACAAGCGTAAGCACTTCAGCAACCTGAAATGGTTTAACAGCTAAAATTATTAATTCGGCAAACTGAATGGCTTCAATATTATTATTACTTATCAATACGCCCTTGTCTTTCAAATGATGAAGCGTTTTAATAGTTCGCTTTGTTACCATAATATTTTTGGGTAAGCTAAATCCACTATTGATTAACCCTTCGGCAATTGCCGTACCCAGGTTCCCTCCTCCGATGATTGCAATTTTTTTATTCATAGTGTTTAAGTTAAAAAAACTGCCATCCTGTTCTAAACGGGATGGCAGCAAGACTTTCAATATTTCAAAGTTAATAATACTTCTCTTTAGATAAATAATTTCTTACATAATCCTCTATTCCTTGCTCCAGAGAAAAGAAAGTATCCAGGTATCCGGCCTTTCGAAGTTTCTTCATATCGGCTTCGGTGAAATACTGATAATTATCGCGAAGATCTTCAGGCATATCGATAAATTCAATAGATGGGTTCTTGTCCAAACCTTTAAACGTAGATTTTACAAGGTCCTCAAAGGTTCGGGCGATTCCGGTACCTAAATTGTAAATTCCTGAATCATGCTTTTTTTCCATTAGCCAAACACAAACACTTAAAATATCTTTTACGTAAATAAAGTCGCGAAGCTGTTGTCCATCTTTAAAATCAGTACGGTGCGATTTAAACAATTTTACAAGACCACCTTTTTCTATCTGATTAAAGGAGTGAAAGATAACACTTGCCATTCTTCCTTTATGATATTCATTAGGCCCATAAACATTAAAAAATTTAAGTCCGGCCCAAAAAGGGGGATGATCTTCCTGGTGGAGTACCCATTTATCGAATTCGTTTTTTGAAACTCCATAGGGATTCAACGGTTTTAGTTGGTGAGATAAATCATGGTCATCTTTGTAACCGTATTGACCTGAACCATAGGTTGCGGCAGAAGATGCATATACCAGCGGAATTTCATGGATGGTACAAAAATCCCAAATTTTACGAGAATACTCTACATTCAAATGCTGATGAATTGCATAATTAAATTCTGTAGTATCTGTACGTGCACCAATATGAAAAACGAACTCAATTGCTGGTTTATTCGTAAAAAGCCATTCGAAAAATTGCTCCCGTTCAATTTTGTGTTGAAATTTTTTTCCTTGTAGATTCGGTTCTTTATCTTGTCTTGAAAAGTCATCTACTAAAATTAAATTTGTAAATCCTTTCTCATTTAAAAAGCCAACTAAACAACTGCCAATAAAACCAGCCGCACCAGTTACTACAATTTGTTTATTTCTCGCCATATTCTTTTGAATTTTAAGTCAACTGTTGAATTTTCAATAAAGAATCATTGTTAAAACTTGCAAATAAAAAAGCCAGCGAACAGGGCTTGGCGTTGTTGGGGGATTTGAAAAACGTCCGCCCGGAACTGAAGCCCAATTGAAAAACCAACGTTGAAGATAACGACAAAAAGCTAAATTGAAAAACGTCCTGCCTGAATAACTGATCCAATGTTGCTGCTGCTGAAGATAACAACGTCCTATCCCAATAACACCAAATCCCATGTTAGGTGTAGGCAATTGTCAACGCAATGCTGGAAGAATAAATTTGTCCATTGCCGCTTGTCCATCATTTGCGATTCCTTTTTTGTTATAATTGCCTGCCGTTATTACCACTATTAAATTTAATTTCTTATCAATAAAAATTCTTTGCCCGCCATTTCCTCTTGCAATTATTAAGTCAAATTTATTATTATTTATTTTACTGGTTTGAGTCCAAAATAGGTAACTATATCCATTTGTAGAAAAATTATTGTCTTGCAGTATTTGTGTTTTCAATGTTTCTGTAACCCAATTTTCTGAGAGTATTTGCTTACCGTTCCAATTGCCATTGTTTAAATATAGCAAACCAAACTTTAGTAAGCCTCTTGATGTTAAACGTAATCCTGATGCTGCAGCAGGGAATTTGCTTTTATTTTTTCCTCCCAAATATCTTTCCTTAAAAGAAGAAAAGTCGCTTTGCATTCTTACCCATTTATAATCTTTAATACCGAGAGGTTTAAAAAGAAACTTATCAGCAAAATAATCAATTGTCAAACCACTTGCATTTCTAATTATCTCTGCTAAAATTTGTACACCGCCACTATTATATTTCCAAACCTTTCCTGGCAAAGTATCCATAGGCTGACTTAAAACGTAGTCAATAGGATTTTTACTTTTTTCCATTTGTGTTTCATTGTTGGCAGAAGTTCCGTGTGGTACACTATTTTCCTCCCATTTTATACCTGAACTCATTGTAAGTAAATTCCTGATAGTGATTTTTTCGTTTTGAGGTGATTTATAGTTAATGTAGTCGGGTAAATATTTAAAAATTGAATCGTCAATACTATTTATTATTTTTTGTTGAATAGCTAAATCAATACAAGCTGCAACAACACTTTTTGAAATACTTCTAATGTCGTGTAAAGTATTTATGTCGTGCTTTGCATAGCCCAAACTCCAACCCCAAGTTTCATCTTTACCTGAAAAATAGTTTTCATAAACAAGTTTATTATCTCTGGCAATAAGTAAACTATGAATGTTTGGGAAACTATCTTTTAAAATTAGTTTAGTCAGCTCCGTAATTGCATTACTATCAATATTTGCATTGGTAATATTGTCGATTTTGATACTGTCGTTTAAAAGTCTGGGGATTGAGTAGTTATAGTTTGTGTCACGGATATGACTTTGACTGCAGCTTGTTAGCCATACTAAGCATACTAAAAAGAGAATAAAATATTGTCTATAATATTGTGAATTCATTTTTTCATAATTATCTGATAGTTTCTAATCGTGAAGTCTTTTTTGCTTACGCCCAGCGGGCAGGGCTTGCTTGCAGGGCTGGAATAGTTGCTGTGTCCGCCCGGAACCGCTGCTGATTAAAGATATAAAAGTACAGGTTAACAAACAAAAGCCCAAGATTGAACGTCCAGCCCAGATGAAGTACAACAGCGATAAAATGCCCAATTGCTCCAACGTCCAGCCAGCCTTGCAGCAAACCCAATGTTGGTTGCAGTTGTGTGTCCTGAACGTCATTGTCCAACTAACAATGATGATGCTGGTTTCAAGATGATAGGGTTTTAGATTTCTGCAATTACTATGCAGCATTTAAAATGGTCTATCGATAGGGATTGAATCAGTCAAACCTATCAAACGGTTAAGAGGTGCAAACCTTTCAAGGGAATGTGCTGAACGTCTTAACGCAGTAAGTTGGTAAGAGTTGAACGGAAGTGAACCGTCCGGTGAAGTGTCGAAAACAACCCATCCGCTTTGGGCGAGATGGATAGATCC
>JANNEK010000236.1:0-13237 GCA_031378605.1 Chitinophagaceae bacterium
TATACCGATAATTCCGTTGATGTGGTTTATGCTTCCCACCTTTTTGAACACCTTTCGCTAAAATCTGCAGCCCTTTTTCTAAAAGAAAGCTTTCGCAGTATTAAGCCAGGAGGGGTTATACGAATTGTGGTTCCTGATTTATATAAAATATGTAAGAAATATATTAACGACTATGAAGGGGGCAAAGAAAATGCCTCAGATTTTATTATGTGGGCCATCAACATGCATCGGGAGGGCCAGTATGGAAATGCAGGGTTTTTTAAAAAAATTGTTTTAGAATGGCAGGGGTACCCGCATCAACATAAATTTATGTATGATGAAAAAAGCCTCACTCAAAAATTTAAACAAGCAGGATTTATTGAAATACTTTCACTTGTGTATGGTAAGAGTAATTATATTTCTGCTATTTCCGATGTAGAAGGAACCGAAGAATCTTATCTTTCTGTTTACCTCGAAGCAAGAAAACCTCAATAACAAATATTAGCGATAATGGCAACCATTCTTATTACCGGCGGTGCCGGTTTTATTCCCAGTTCTTTGGCAGATGAATTCAGTAAAAATCCAAAACATTCCATTGTTCTTGTTGATAACCTGCTTACGGGAAAAGCAGGTAATATACCCGAAAGAGCGAATGTGAAGTTTATTAAAGGTGATATAAACGATATGCACTCCACTGCCTCTATTATGGCAGCATACCGGTTCGACTTTGTATTTCATTATGCAGCCGTAGTAGGTGTGCTTCGTACGTTGATGTACCCTTCTCTGGTATTAAAAGACATGAATGGCATGTACAATGTTTTAGAGTGCGCAAAAAATACAGGTGTTAAAAGAGTATTTTTCTCTTCTTCTTCAGAAGTATATGGAGAACCGGTAGAGGTGCCGCAGCACGAAGAGCGGACTCCACTAAATTCACGGTTACCCTATGCCGTGGTAAAAAATGTAGGTGAATGTTATTGCAGAACTTATAAACAAGACTATGATCTTGATTATACTATTTTCCGGTTCTTTAATACCTATGGTCCAAAACAAAGCGAGGATTTTGTAATATCAAAATTCATACAGGCAGCAAAGGAACAAAAGGATATTACTATTTACGGCGATGGCTTGCAAACCCGTACTTTTTGCTACATTGATGACAATGTTTCGTTCACACAAAAACTTATGGAAAATGATCTTTGTATTAATGAAGTGGTAAATGTGGGACACGATTTGCAGTATACGATAAAAGAACTTGCTGAAGCCATTATTCGTGTTACTGGCTCCTCTTCCAACATTGTCCATCTACCACCTTTGAAAGAAGGAGATATGCAGCGGCGGCAACCCGATAACTCGAGGATGAAGGAAATCTTGGGAAGAGATTTATTGCCTTTGGAAGAAGGACTTCGTAAAATATTGGCAACCAAAAAATAATACTGAGGCTATATAATAAGTAGATGTCAATTGCGTTTTATAAGGGTTCAACGTCCTGTTTAAAACCAATTGATTATGAAGATCTCCATCTGCTTTCCGCAGTACAATCGTATTGCCCTATTATTAAAAAGCCTCCAGTTTATCGAAAAACAAACCTATCGTGATATTGAAATTGTAATCAGTGACGATTGTTCGAAGGACGAAACAGAAGAGGAAATAAAAAAACTTCAAAAAAATTATAGGTTCCCAATTGTTTATCACCGAAATGAAAAAAATACTGGTTACGATCGTAACTATCGAAAATGTATTGAATTGGGTACGGGCGATTATTGCCTCGTTATTGGAAATGATGATAGCCTTTTTAGGCCTACAGCTATTGAAGTATTGGCCTCCTTTCTCAAAGAAAACAACTATCCTGAAGTTGGATTTTGTAATTATGTAGAAGATAAAAATAAAGACTATATAGTTAAAAGAGCACTGAAAACAGGTGTTATAGGAAGTGGACTTAATGTTGCTTTAAAGAATTATAATGGCTTTAGCTTTGTAGGTGGATTAATTTATAAAAAAGAGGCTTTTGAAAAATACAATACCGACAAACATGATGGAAGTATTTATTCGCAAATGTTTTTAGGATTATTGATGGTTGCCAAAGGTTGCCGCTTGTTTACGATTGAAGAACCACTGGTATTAAAAGACTTGTTGAATGAGGACGGGTCCTTCCGTTGGTCCGCTTATCGCGACGGATTACCAAAATCCTGGAAAGAATATCGATTAGTAGAAACAGGGTTGAATTCTGTGGCCAACGTACTCATTAATGCCGCCGAAGAAGCAACACATAGCCCTAATTATTCAGTTTCTTTACGCATTCTTGGGCGATTGTATATGGTCACCTATCCCTTCTGGTTGGTACAATATAAAAAATACGGTAGCCTGGCTGCGGCGGTAGGGGCAATACAAGGAATGAATCCCTTACGCAATAGCTCGTTTAAAAAATTAAACATACCGGGCAAAGCAATATTGCTTTCTATATATTTCTTTTCATCTTTGGCTGCAATATTGTTTCCAGTGTTTATTTTTGAAAAAGTAAAGAACGGTTTGTACCTGATGGCAAGAATGAATCCTGTTCGATTATTTAAGTACCATCTGAAATACCGTTCGCTGAAAAAGCAATATGTCTAATTTTATACCGATTTCTAAACCATCGATTACAGAAAAGGAAATTGCCTATGTAACCGATGCTGTTCAATCTACCTGGATATCTTCATTAGGAAAATATATTGATACATTTGAAACTGAATTCGCGAAATTTTGTGATGCAAAATATGCAGTAGCCGTTTCTAATGGTACTGTTGCTATTCATCTTGCACTCGAAGCATTGGGTATTGGCGAAGGCGATGAAGTAATTGTTCCCGATCTCTCTTTTGTTGCTACAGCTAATTCAATCCTTCACGCAAGGGCCACTCCAGTATTTGCTGACATCGATCCCTATAATTTTTGTTTGGATCCTTCAGTCATCGAAGCATTAATTACTCCGCGTACAAAGGCTATAATGCCTGTACACCTCTACGGTCATCCTGCCGATATGAAAGCAATATGCGAAATAGCAGAGAGGCATAATCTGTATGTAATTGAAGATGCGGCCGAAGCTCATGGTGCAACAGCCTATGGAAAAAAAGTTGGGGGCTGGGGATATTGCGCCACGTTTAGTTTCTATGGCAATAAGAATATCACTACCGGTGAAGGGGGTATGATAACTACCAATGATGAGGCTTTTTATCAGAAGTGCAGATTTATGCGCGACCATGCAATGAGTAAAGAAAAAAGATACTGGCATACCATGGTTGGATATAATTACCGAATGACTAATATTCAGGCAGCCATTGGATGTGCCCAACTGGAACGAATAAGCGATATTATGGCCAGGAAAGAAGAAATATTTTCCTGGTATCATCAAGAACTTGACGGGGTGAAAGGATTAGCCCTTAACCGCACCTATCCATGGGCAACTCATGCTTATTGGCTGATATGCATTGAACTTGAAGGGTATGAGGAAAAACAGAGAGATGAATTCATGTTAGCCTTAAAGGCAGATGGTGTTGATACAAGGCCATTTTTTTATCCGATGTCCGATATGCCTTATCTTAAAAAATATGCTGCCAATACGCCGGTTACTCACCGCGTTTACCAACAGGGGGTTAATCTTCCTACTTATTATGATCTGACTAGAGAAGATGTTGTTCACATTAGCTCGGTAATCAAAAAGAACGTAAAGAATTCACTACTTATAAATGATACGATCATTCATTGAGGATCTCATAAGGCCGCTCAGTGGGTCTTTAGGAAAAAAACTCCGCTATTGGTATTATAAAAGTGTACTGGGTACTTGTGGAAAAAATGTTTTTATTGATACTGGTGTTTTTTTTCAAAATCCGAAATCAATTCATCTGGGTGATAATTGCTGGGTAGATAAGAATTGCATTTTAATCGCGGGCCAACTCCAAAAGGAAAATGTTCGAAAAAAAAATGAGCAGACACCTGAAGATCTATACACTACCGGAAAACTGGTAATGGGGCACAATGGTCATATTGGAATTGGTACCGTGATTCAGGCCCATGGAGGAGTTACCATTGGTAATTATTTTACTACGTCGGCAAATTGCCGAATTTTTTCTTTTTCAAATGATCCATACAATTGTAGAAAAGGTACTGTTGGAAGTCGAACGGATATCTTTTATGTTCAATCACCTGTTGTAATTGAAAACAATGTATGGTTGGGTCTTAATGTAAGCGTAATTGGTGGTCATATTCAGTCCGATGTTTTTATTCAACCCCATTCAATCGTTACGAGTTTTATAGAAGAAAATTCTATTGCCACTGGTTCACCAGCTAAAAAAATCCGGCCAAGATTTACTTAATGAAGATTCTTTATATAACCCCCGGCTGTTTCGATAAAGGCGGAATCAGCAGATATTCACGTTACCAGATAACCGCTTTAAGGGAATTGTATGGAAATAGTAATGTACGAGTGCTTTCTTTATTGGGACAGCAGAAAGGAGACTTTGAAGTTCCATTCGAAGTATTCTGGAAAGGGAAGGGCGCAGATCTCTTTTCTAAAGTAATAATGATCTTGTTAACTACCTGGCTTTTGATAAGCTGGCGGCCGCGAATTTTACATACAGCACATATAAATTTTTCGGGGGTTACTTATTTTCTTGGTAAACTATTTGGCGCTACTACAATTTTAAATATTTATGGCTTGGAAATATGGAGCAACCCTTCAAAGGATGCACTCTATGGATTGCGCAAAACGGATTGTATAATTTCAGATTGTCATTATACGGCCCGTTTTGTAAAAGAAAATAAATTAAGAGAAAAGGAAAATGTGCAGGTAATATGGGATTGCGTGGATATGGAAAGGTTTTTTCCGGCTATACCAAACGTTTCGGTATTAACTTCATATGGAATACCAGATCCTTCTATACATTTTAATATTTTAACGCTAGGACGACTTACTAAAACAGCTGCACATAAAGGTTATGATCGACTTATTAAAGCTTTTGCAAAATTAGGATCGGAATTTCCGCAGGCAAGGTTAGTTATTGCTGGCAAAGGTGACCAGGTAGATTATTACAAGGAACTTGCCCAAACGGAAGGAATACTTGACAGCGTTATTTTTACCGGTATGGTGGCTGAAAAAGACTTACCCGATATTTATCGTTCAGCATCTGTTTTTTCCCTGGTGAGTGATCGTGGATTAAATCGTGGTGAAGGTATACCCCTTACACCCCTGGAGGCAATGGCCTGTGGCATTCCGGTAATGGTAGGCAACCAGGATGGATCTCAAGAAGCGGTAATAGATGATCAAAATGGATATATAATTGATCCTTTCGATCTGCAACAACAGGCAAATATATTTAAAGAGCTAATTAATAACCCGGCAATACTGGCTGCAAAAAAAGAAATGGCAAAAAAAATTTCAACTGAATATTTTTCCTTCAAAGATTTTTTAAGTAAGACAAAGTTTTTTTATGAGAATTTGTAATGTGAACCTATGATAAAGCTTTTTGAAAAAAAAGGAAATAAACTTTACCTGTTGGGTTATAGCCTTCAGAGACTTGTTACTTATTTTTTAGTATTCTTCCTATTCGTTACGTATGGCTTTACCCAAATAGAAGCGTTTATTGTAATTCTAACCTTTCATGCCGGTATTACGTTAATTAATGGTTTGGGTAAAACTTTGGCAATAAAAGAAATTGCTTCTTTAACACTTGTCATCCAATGTTTATTATCTCCGGCAATTTGTTACAGGTATTATAGTGCTTATTGGTTTCACATGATGATTTCATCCGATATCTATTTTGCCTATGTATTGCCCGCTGTTTTGGCCTTATTGATTGGACTAAATGCTCCTTTCTTTCGTACCAGGTATAACATGAAGGAAGAATTAATAAAGTTAAAAGACAAGAAGAAGCAATTAGAAACGCAGGGACTTATATTAGTTCTGGTTGGATATGTATCTTACCTATTATCCATTTTTGCTCCTCAATTGGGTTTTGTAGCGGTTGCATTATCATTAGTTCGATTCGTTGGCTTTTTTTATTTATGGTTTATTGAAAGCAAATTCACCAAGCCTTTGTTCGTTGTTATTTTTATTCCTTATTTTATTTATATAATAGGTGGTGGTGTATTTATAGATATGATCGTAACGTTCTTTTTCCTGCTTACCCTTTTTATGATGAAAAAGAAACTTTCTAAAGTGGTTCTTGTATCAACGATGCTGGTACTGAGTTCTTTCGTTTTTTTATTACAGGCAGTTAAGAAAGACTACCGTGTTATTACCTGGCAGGAAAAAGGCGGGGAGCAATATCAGGATAAATCCAGTGTATCTATTTTAACGGACCTGATGATTGATAAGGCAGTCAATTTTGATGCAAAAACGATGGAAGTTGCATTTGCTACATTTAATCAGCGACTAAACCAGGGTTTTATTCTTGCTTCTGTCCTAAGAGCTGTTCCAAACAGGCGACCTTTTGTGAATGGAGAATTTTTCATGAGAGAATTTTTGGGTATTTTATTACCCCGTATTTTTTATCCGGATAAGCCCGAGGTAGGTGATCATGAAAAATTCAATTATTGCGTCACTTGGAAATTACATGCCCTGGTTTCAATGAATGTTGGTATTGTGGGTGATGGTTATGTAAATTTTGGACCTATTGGTGGAGTGATTTTTTGTTTTCTTTTTGGAGTTTTCCTAAACTATATTAATTATTTATTGATGAAAAAAGGTACACGACGAGCTGAATTTGTACTTTGGATACCAGTTGTACTTTTTTATGCAATGCGTATTGCCGGCAACGATTTTTATATCATCACCAACTGGATTGCAAAAGTTGGCGTATTGGTTTTGTTATTCTACTATCTTCTAAATAAAAAGGGACAATCTGCGAACTAAAAAAATACTTGTTTTTATCGATTGGTTCGATCCTGCCTTCAAAGCCGGTGGCCCAATTCGCTCCTGTATAAACTTCATTAATTGTTTCCATAAAGATTTCGAATTGTTTGTATTTACGGGCTGCTACGATATTGGATCAATTGAAATCTTAAAAGGAGTAGAGCCAGGAAAATGGAATAATTATAACAGTAAAGCACAGGTATTTTATGCGCTGCCAAATCAATTACATAAAAAATCAATAACTGATCTGATAAACGAACTGGCGCCCGACTATATTTATCTCAATAGCATGTTTTCTTTAAAATTTAGCCTGTTACCGTTATGGTTAAAGAAATCTGGGAGAATACAGTCTTCAATAATATTGGCTCCAAGGGGTATGTTGAAAAGAAGTGCGCTTGCGTTTAAGCCGCTTAAAAAAAAGATATTTCTATTGCTTACCCGTATTGCGGGTTTAGAGAAGTTGGTAACCTTCCAGGCAACCGATGCACAGGAACAAATAGATATAAAACGATTTTTTCCTAAAGCAACAATTGTTTTAGCTTCTAATTTACCCGGGATTGTTGCAGGGCAGCCAATGTTTATTGAAAAAAAAAGTGGAAAGCTTTCTATTATTTTTGTAGGGCGTATTCATCCGATTAAAAACTTAGCGTATCTCCTAACTGTTATTGCTGGCTTGCAAGGAGAAATTAACCTTTCTATAATCGGCGCAAAGGAAGATCCAGCCTATTGGGAAGACTGTTCCCGGCTTGTTAATAAATTGCCGTCCACTATTTCTGCAAATTTTTTAGGGGAACAAACACATGACTTTATTCTTTCACAAATAGAAAAGCATCATCTTTTTGTTTTGCCTACACAAGGAGAAAATTTTGGGCATGCCATCTTTGAAGCATTAGCGTCCGGACGCCCTGTGATGATAAGTGATCAAACTCCCTGGAGAAATTTGGGTGAAAAAAAAGCAGGATGGGATATCCCTCTTGATCAACCGCAAAAATTTGAAGAAGCATTACATCAGGCTGTTCATTGGAACCAGGAGGAATTCGATGAATGGTCAACGGCAGCATTATCCGTTGCAAAAAATTTAATGGAGCAATCAGATTTGAAATCAAACTATTATAAACTATTCAGTTAATATGTATATCCTTGGATTGAATGCATACCATGCCGATTCATCTGCGGCAATTTTTAAAGATGGTGTTATGATTGCTGCAACAGAAGAGGAACGATTCAGAAGAATAAAGCACTGGGCCGGGTTTCCTTCAATGGCCATTCAATTTTGTTTGCGTGAAGCAGGAATTACGCTTAATGAAGTGGATCATATTTCCATTGGCCGGGATCCGATGGCTAAGCTTCCAAAAAAAATGATGTTTCTTTTGAAGAACCCCGGTGGTGGATGGAATGCCGTATTAGATCGTTTAAAGAATGCCCGTAAAGTCGCAAGCCTGGAAGATGAATTTGCTGCACTCGATATCAATATCTATAAAAGTAGTTTAAAAAATAAAATACATCAGGTGGAGCACCATCGCAGCCATCTCGCTTCTGCCTTTTTTGCATCTCCATTTGAAGAAGCAGCATTGCTTTCTATTGATGGCTCGGGCGATTTTAGTACAACCATGATCGGTATAGGAAGGGGCAATCAAATTGAGATATTGGATTCAGTAGACTTTCCTCATTCCGCCGGTTTATTTTATACAGCATTTACACAATGGCTCGGGTTTCCTAATTATGGTGATGAATACAAAGTAATGGGACTGGCACCCTATGGTAAACCCCTGTATGTTGATAAATTGAGAGATGTTATTAAATTTGAAAAAAATGGTTTATTTTCTTTAAACCTAAATTATTTCCGTTCAGCAAAACATGGAATTGTTTCGTATGGTGACGATCATATTCCTAAAGTAGCGCCTATATTTTCTGCGTTGTTGGAGAAAGAATTCGGAAGTCACCGTAAAAAATCGGACGAGCTTACGCAATATCATAAAGATATGGCTGCTTCTATACAGCGGATAACGGAGGAGCTTATTTTTCATATACTCAATCATCTCCAAAAACGAACCGGCCTTTCACAGGTATGCATAGCCGGAGGAGTGGCTCAGAATTCTGTTGCCAATGGAAAAATTACAACGCAAACTGTTTTTAGTAAGGTATATATCCCTTCCGCGGGCCATGACGCCGGAATTTCTATGGGTTCGGCACTTTATGTTTATAATCATAAATTGAAACAATCACGCAAAGCACCTATATGGTCGGCTTATACGGGAAGTCGTTTTAGCAACGATGAAATTGAAAAATACCTAAAGCAACGAAATATTGTTTATCAACGATTGAGTGATGAGGAACTTTATGACAAAGTATCCGATCAACTCATTAATTCCGGTGTAGTAGGTTGGTTTAGTGGAAGAGCAGAGTTTGGTCCACGGGCATTGGGTGCTCGTTCGATCCTGGCCGATCCGCGCCGGAATGATGCTAAAGAATTACTGAATTCAAAAATAAAAAGACGTGAAAGCTTTAGACCTTTTGCGCCTTCTATTTTAAAAGAATATGTTGCTGAATACTTTGAGATTAATGATGAGGTTCCATTTATGGAAAAAGTTTTTCCAATAAAAAAAGAAAAACATTCTATTATCCCTGCCGTAACGCACGCAGATGGGACGGGCCGATTACAAACTGTAGATAGTAACACAACTCCAAGATATTATAACCTAATAGAAGCTTTTCGTAAAAAAACAGGTGTTCCGGTTTTGCTCAATACTTCCTTTAATGAAAATGAACCCATCGTTAATTCACCAGAGGATGCACTCGAATGCTACCTCCGCACAAGTATGGATATGTTGGTTTTGGAAAATTGTATTGTAACGAGTCGATAATAGAATGAAAATATCTTTAGTTACCGCCTGTTATAATAGTAACGAAACTATTCGGGATACACTGCAATGTATTGCTGAACAAGCATACCCAACTATTGAACACATAATTATTGATGGCTTTTCTTCCGACAATACGTTAGCCATTGTAAAAGAATTTCCGCATGTTGCTAAAATAGTTTGCGAAAAAGATAAGGGCATTTATGATGCAATGAATAAAGGGATAAGCATGGCAAGTGGAGAAATCATAGGTATACTCAATTCGGATGATTTATATACCCATGATAGGGTGGTTAGTAATGTGATGGAAAAATTTACCGATGAAACAGTAGATATCGTATACGGAGATTTGCAATATGTAAACCGGCAAAAAACATCTAAAGTTGTACGTACCTGGAAAGCGGGCAACTACACAACGAGTAGTTTTTATTTTGGCTGGATGCCTCCTCATCCTTCTTTTTTTGTAAGGAAGCGAGTGTATGATCAATTTGGTTTGTTTCGTCTCGAATTAAAAACAGCGGCAGATTATGAAATTATTATTCGGTTTTTATTAAAGAATAAGTTGAAAGCAACTTACCTGCCGGAGGTTTTAGTGAAGATGAGAATGGGGGGAGCCAGCAATGCTTCCTTAAAACAAAGAATTCGTGCTAACCAGGAAGATTATTGGGCATGGCGCATGAATAAATTAAGGCCAAATCCATTTACTTTAATTTTAAAACCACTTCGTAAAATAAAACAATTTTTAATTAGATAGTATGGCAAAAGTTGCACTCGTTACCGGGGTTACCGGACAAGATGGAGCCTATTTAAGTGATTTGCTACTTAAAAAGGGTTATGAAGTACATGGAATCAAGCGAAGAAGTTCGATGTTTAATACAGATCGAATTGATAGTTTGTACCAGGATCCACATGAAAAGGGCGTACATTTTAAATTACACTATGGTGATCTTACGGATAGTACCAATCTTATACGAATAATTCAAGAAGTACAACCCGATGAAATTTATAATCTTGCTGCAATGAGCCATGTTCAGGTAAGTTTTGAAACTCCTGAATATACTGCCAATGCAGATGGAATTGGTACACTTCGTATCCTGGAGGCTGTTAGATTGCTTGGGTTGATAAAGAAATCAAAAGTTTACCAGGCGTCTACCTCAGAATTATATGGATTGGTACAGGCAGTTCCCCAGAGTGAAACGACGCCGTTTTATCCGCGCAGCCCCTATGCCGTTGCAAAATTATATGCTTATTGGATTACAGTAAATTATAGGGAAGCCTATAATATGTTTGCTGCAAATGGAATTTTATTTAATCATGAATCGCCGTTGCGTGGAGAAACATTTGTAACCAGAAAGATAACACGGGCTGTTGGAAAAATTGCATTGGGAATGCAGGATAAACTATATCTCGGAAATTTAGATGCCAAACGCGACTGGGGTCATGCGAAAGACTATGTAGAAGCAATGTGGCTTATTTTACAGCAGCCCGTTGCCGAAGATTATGTAATTGCTACGGGCATTACCACCACCGTTCGCGATTTTATCAGGCTGGCATTTGCTGAGGCTGGTATAGAGATAGCGTTTAAAGGAATTGGCGAAAACGAAACAGCGTTTGTAGTATCCTGTAATAATCCAGAATACCAGGTTGCTAAGGGGAAGGAAGTAGTTGCTGTGGATCCAAGATATTACCGGCCAACCGAAGTTGACCTGTTGATTGGGGACCCTTCTAAAGCCAATCAAAAACTGGGTTGGATACCAAAATATGACTTAGGCATGCTGGTGAAAGAAATGGTGGCAGCAGATTTAGAACTATTTAAACAGGAAAAATTATTGAAAGATTCAGGATATATTATTAAAAACCAGTTTGAATAATTGAACCTCAAAATTATTCAATGTGCACCTGTAAACAAATCAACAGTAATCTTCGGATAAACATCAATCTTTTATTAAACGAAACTTCCAATTCTATTTAAAATACTATGAATTTATCTGATAAAATATATATCGCAGGGCATAATGGAATGGTAGGTTCTGCCTTAGTTCGAAAGTTGAAAATGATGGGCTTTAATAATTTTGTACTAAAAAATTCTGCTGAATTGGATTTACAGAATCAGCAGGCAGTAAATGATTTTTTTGCATTAGAAAAGCCTGCCTATGTTTTTTTAGCAGCAGCAAGAGTGGGTGGTATTATGGCAAATAATACTTATCGAGGTGAATTTATTTATTCAAATATCATGATACAGTCGAATGTGATTCACGCTTCTTATAAGAATAATGTAAAGAAGCTACTATTTTTAGGGTCATCGTGTATCTATCCAAAAATGGCAACTCAACCGCTGAAAGAAGAATATCTTTTAACGGGCAGGCTCGAGGAAACAAATGAACCTTATGCCATCGCCAAAATTGCAGGCATTAAAATGTGTGATGCGTATCGAAGTCAATATGGATGTAATTTTATTTCGGCCATGCCTACTAATTTATATGGACCGAATGATAATTATGATTTGAATAAATCTCATGTATTGCCTGCTTTAATTAGAAAATTTCATGAGGCTAAATTAAATAATAGTCCGAATGTGCTGATATGGGGAAGTGGTAAGCCCCGACGAGAATTTCTTCATACGGATGATTTAGCAGATGCATTATTTTTTTTGATGCAAGAATACAATGAAGAAGGGTTGATTAATATTGGGGTGGGTGAGGATATTGAAATAACATCACTTGCGTTATTGATAAAAGAAATTACAGGGTATACAGGTGACATCAAACAAGATATTTCTAAACCAGATGGAACTCCGCGTAAACTGTTGGACGTAACTAAAATTAATGCGCTTGGCTGGAAAGCAACAATTGAGTTACGATCAGGAATTGAAAGTGTTTACAAAGAATTCATCACCGATTATCAACTAAATAAGTAGGTTAGTATCTACATGTTTTCAATCTTTAAAAAAAAATACACGGCAAAAAATGAGTTTGGTATGCTATCTACGGATATGCATTCTCATTTGTTGCCAGGAATTGACGATGGTTCAACCGGTGTAAACAATTCAATTGAATTGATAAAAGGCTTGCAGGAACTGGGTTTTAAAAAATTTATTACTACACCCCATATATTTTGGGATATGTATAAGAATGATGCAACTACTATTGAATCGGCAAGGCTTGCATTGGAAAAAGAAATGGAGCGTATTCAGGTGATAACACCCCTGCAGACGGCGGCGGAATATTATCTTGATGATTATTTCGATGGTTTACTGGAAAAGAATACGCCTTTATTAACTATCAAAGATACGATGGTGTTAGTAGAGTTTTCGTTTATTGCTCCCTCCGCTAACTTTAAACAACAATTATTCCAGCTTCAAATCAAGGGTTACCAACCCATATTGGCACATCCCGAACGATATTTATATCTTTCGAATAATAAAAAGATGTTTGACGAGATGAAGAATAGCGGTTGCCTCTTCCAGTTAAATCTTTTATCTCTTACGGGCTATTATGGTAAACCTACTGCCGAC
>JANNEK010000241.1:0-1669 GCA_031378605.1 Chitinophagaceae bacterium
CCGCAAACATTCTACGATTGGTGCATTAATGAACTGCAGGACCCAGATTGTATAATAGTTAGCAAAGAGGCGGAATTGGTGGCCTATATGGTCTGGCAAGCATTACATACCAGGGGGTAATCAATAAACAGTTTTCAGGTATTGAACTGCCCCTCGAATCCAATCACACGTTACCCACAGACCGCACCCTGTACTTCATCGAAGCACCGGAGATGGTGAAGGTGGCTCACCGACTACGAAAACCAAAGCAAATGACACGAAGTAAGATTGCACATAGTATGAAAAAAACTAAAATTGAGAAAGCAGATCCAAGGTCATTAGAAAATAGGTCCCCTTCTCTTTTCAAAAAGAAAATACAACCTAAACTTTCTAAAAATCTTGCTAAGCGGGTATGGTTAAACGCTGAGCAGTTGGAGCGGGTTAAAGGTCAGGCCGGCAACGGTCTGGCCACCCGCTATCTTTCGGACGGTACACAGTCTTTGGAGTTGACTAGAAAGCTAGCCAAAGCTGCCAAGAAAGCAAAAAGGTTTGTTCTCTATTCTGATCAATTAGGTAAGAGAATATATATTTCAAAAGTCGACGAAACATTTCCATTGACTTTTGAAATCAAAGAGGCGCTAACCTTTTTTCATGGATTTGATAACCCAGAATTAAAAATTGAGTATTGGGGTAATAGAATACCCAAAAAATTTTTAAAATTTAACACAACCTATGAAAACACAAGAGCAGAAAAATCTTAAGTTACAATTGAAGGCCGCTACTAAAGACGTTAATCTCCTAAGACGGGAGAATAAGACCAGAATGTTCAAGAGCCTTAGTAAATACAGTCAGGAATTGAGGAAGAAAGAATACCAAGAGGTTGTTTCAAAACAATTTGATTTAATTGAAAAGATTGTTGATCTACAAATACCTACTGCCGAAAAAATTAAGTTAGTAGAAAGAGCCACTAAATAAAAACTATGGAATACCAACTAACACAAGACCAGCAAATAATTTTTGACCTTATTGAAAACTCCAACGATAATTTTCTAGTCCATGGAAAACCAGGAGTTGGTAAGACTGTCCTTATTCACGCGCTACGGGAGATGGGAATTAAAGATTATACTATTGGCGCTCCTACCGGTCTTGCCGCCCTTAATGGAGGTGGTAAAACTCTTCATTCAATTTTTGGTATTCCCGTTTCTGATGGAATACTTTCCCCAGATTTTAACAAGTACACAAACAATCCAAACATAATAAACCATATCCGCTACGGAATTAAAACACTCATCATAGATGAGATCAGCATGGTAAGGGCGGATGCGTTTGATTATATTGACAGAATACTAAAGCATATTAAACAAAACGATTTACCATTTGGCGGTATTCAGGTAATCGTAATTGGAGATTTTTTCCAGTTGCCTCCAGTATTGAAAAGGGAAGATAAAGACGCGATGCGGTTTTGGAAATCTGAATTTGCTTTTGACGCATTTTGTTTTCAATCTTTTAAATGTCTAGTACTTACAGAAGTACTAAGACAAAAAGGGGATAATATTTTCATTGGTATTCTCCATTCGGCCCGTATCGGTAATCTAACACCAAACCATTTAAAGACTCTTAACAAGAGGGTTGAACCTTGCACCGATTTTCGGATCCGATTAGCCGGAACTAACCGGCAGGCTGAATCTAT
>JANNEK010000257.1:0-3216 GCA_031378605.1 Chitinophagaceae bacterium
CCCCTCCACGAAGCGCGGGGAGGGGATTAAGGGGAGCCAGCGCGGTCTTGGGGGTTTCCCCCATGAGCGACTGGCGTGTGGGGTAAAATTCTATGCAGCTTCACATAGAATTGGTATAATTAACATACTATAAGTAATATTTTGATAACGGAGAGGGGGGGATTCGAACCCCCGCTAGGTTTCCCTAGAACGCATTTCGAGTGCGTCACCATCAACCACTCGGACACCTCTCCAAATTTGCTTTTCTGACCTGTTTTACCTTTGCTAGAAACAATCATTTTAACTTTGCACGTCAAAATGCACTTCAACAAAGGCAATGACGATTTTACCACACTTTTTTAGATACCACAAAATAAATTTCACAAGAACTTTACTTTGCTGCAAATTAATACATAGATTGTCTAAGGCATTTTACCAAGGAATATCCCCAGTAATTTAATGTTATTTATAGAACCCAGTATGATAGATTGTCTAAGGCATTTTACCAAGGAATATCCTCGGTAATTCAATGCAATTTTCCTGACTCATTATAATAGATTAACTAAGGCATTTTACCAAGGAATATACCCAGTAATTCAATGCAATTTTCCTGACTCATTATAATAGATTAACTAAAGCATTTTGCCAAGGAATATCCCCAGCAAATAAATGCTATTTTTATAACTCAGCATAATAGATTAACTAAAGCATTTTGCCAAGGAATATCCCCAGTAAATCAATGCAATATTTTTGACTCAGTATAGTAGATTAGCAACAGCATTTTAATAGGAAATATCCCTTAGTAAGTCAATGCTATTTATTTGACTCAGTATCATAGATTAGCTAAGGCATTTACCAAGGAATATTGTCAGTAATACAATGCTATTCCTATAACTCAGTATGATAGATTATCCAAGATATTTCACAGAAATCCATAGATTAAACTCTAGGCATTTTTTCAAAGTAAGCAATCAGTAAGGAATGCGAGGCTATCATATTGTGAGATGCTTGCCCTGCAATAATTACAAGAGGCAATGCGGCATAGGGTCGCTGCGAAGCTCTGGATGTTCTTTGTAACATCATTGAATTACAAGTGCAATACATTTGAAGCTATGATATTTATTTTGTATCATTTACTGAATTACCCCCGCGAATAATACTGAAACGGTAATAATGTTGCGTATAAATTTCAGTGAGAATAAGCGTTGCCGGAAAACTACATGAACGAAAATCAAGATATGCAACTTGCGGCTATTAATTTTGCAGCAAATTTTTATAAAGAAGAAGGCTGGAGTGTTACTTCAGTAACACTTGATAAATTTGGCTATGATTTAGTTTGCATAAAGGGCAATGAGAGGCAAGATGTGGAAGTGAAGGGGGTATCTGGTATTCAGTCGCAGTTTATAATCTCGGCGAAAGAACTGGAACTAGCCCAGCGCAATCGATTTTTTGTTTTGTGTGTTGTATTCTCTGCCCTTGGTAATCCGACTTTCCAACGATGGACAGGTCAACGGATGTTGCAAAAGTTTAATTTTGAGCCTATTTCTTATAAAGCAATGATAAAGCCAGTATAATATTTTTATTCTTTTTCCAGGGATAATTCATGAATTTTATCCTAAGTTTCGGTACTATTTTGGTTCATTGTGGTTTTCCCGAAATATTACTTCTTGACGAAATCAACAAAGACACAATCCCATTGGTTAGTTTCTTCAAGAAAGTTCAGGGTAAAACGACCCGCGAAACTTTTCAAAGATATATCGGTATTTATGAACCCAAAAGAAAATATAAGGGAAGTTCATTAAAGTTTTGTTTAAAAATACTGAGAGCAATTGACTTTCAAATTTTGCAACTTCAGCGATACAGATCCGGGGATGATATAGTAGGGAACTACAGGATGTCTGGAGAAGCACATAAAGAAATAAAAACTCTGATTTCTTCCGGCAATAATCAGCAAGTTATTGATTGGCTAAATACGCGGTACAAACCCTATGCCGAACTTAATTTGAGTTGCGGTGTTTATAAGATTCTTTTCAAACCAACGGGGCATTTTTATATTGGTTCGACAGGAAAGTTTTCCGTAAGAGAAAAACAACATTTTAATGATTTACGGTTGGGTAAACATTGCAATTCTGAGCTTCAAAACATTTGGTTTGCGGCTCATGAAAAAGATTTCGTTTTTAAAATTATTGAAAGAACCACAGATTATAAATACAGGGAAAAATTTTGGAAAAAAACTGCGGATCAAAACTTACTGTTAAACATATATGATAATGTTAACTTTAAAAAAATTGTTTCTTCCACAAGAATAAACCATAAATCAATCCATTGATGGTTTTTCTGAAATATTATCGCCAAATAGCCCCTTCAGAATTAGCTACAAGGTCGGACTAAAGCATTACCCTTGGGATTATACCTGTAATGAATCTGTACTGAAATGCCCCTATAAGCTTCAGCGCTGAAATCCAGGAACACCAATGGTTCTAGCCATGAAAAAGCCCTGGAAATTATCCAAGGGCTTTTTCATTGATTCATAAGAAGAATATTTGTTATAACCACCTGAAAAAATCTGATAATTGTTCGCCAGACCAGACACTTCGATTACAAGCGCCGTTTTTTTCTATAACTTCAGCAGCAGCCATAAAAAATTCCGGCATCGACATATCCGTTAATTTAATCAACGAATACAGCGTCAGTACAAGCTTCTCTACATCGTTTGCAGATACATTAGCTTCAGACATTGCCTCTGTTAGTTCTTGACGGTTAATAGCTCGGTTTAACGCCATTCCCGCTTCTACTGCTTGAATTTCTAGCATTTCATTTTCGGTATTCATAGTGTTTTTATCTCTTTTGTTGATATCTATAATATAGCAGACAATAGCTGCTATTGCCAGATATTAATTAATGCAATATCTTATAGATTTCCCCGCTTATGATATGATTAGCTGATAGTAGCTGATATTTTTAAGGAATGATAATGAACGCATATAAAGGTAAAAAGTTTAGTGTCGTATCTCCGCAAAATATCTTTGAAGCGCTTGGTGTGCTAGCTAAAAAGGAACAGCGGACAATTTCGCAGATGGCAGCGATGTTAATCGCCGAAGCTCTAACAGCAAGGGGTATGACTATTGATGCGAACAAAGAATAATTAATAAAAAGCCCTTGGAAATTTCCAAGGGCTTTTTATTAATTATTCTTTGTTCGCATCAATAGTCATACCCCTTGCTGTTAGAGCTTCGG
>JANNEK010000268.1:0-2607 GCA_031378605.1 Chitinophagaceae bacterium
CTGCCGACCTCGCTCATTACCTTATAAAAATGAATTATATAGATTTATTAGGTACCGACCTTCACCATCTTCGCCACCTCGAAGCGCTGCGCTTATCTCCAGCTATTATGACCCCAATTTCTACGTTATTGGATTCTGGTCGAATTCTTAATCCCACACTTTAACTCCTCATTTTTTTTACTGTCGATTGTTTCAGTAAACTTTTTTAGTTTATAGTTGTAATAGTTTAATGAATTCATTTACCATAAAAGATTTAGAAAGCCTTTCTGGTATTAAAGCCCATACAATAAGGATTTGGGAACAACGCTATTCTTTTATCAAGCCGCAGCGCACGGGTACAAATATCAGGTATTATAGCAGTGAAGAATTGAAGATGATTTTGAATATCGCTCTTCTTAATAAATATGGATTTAAAATATCGCATATCGATAAAATGAACCTGGTGGAAATTGGCCAAAAACTCATTTCCTTAACGGATACTCAGGCACAGCAGGAAAAATTGGTAAACGACTTGATAGGTAATATGATTGATATGGATGTTGACAAGTTTGAGGCAACACTGGATCAATATATTCACGCACGCGGCATCGAGCGAACAATCAATCAACTTATTTTTCCTTTCCTGGAACGTATTGGAATGCTTTGGCAAACCAATCATATCAATCCAGGACAAGAGCACCTGGTTACGAATGTGATCAGGCAAAAATTAATTGTGGGTATAGAAAATGCTTCTCCTCTTATTCAATCAAAGAAAACTATACTTCTTTTTTTGCCGGAAGGTGAATACCATGAACTTGGTCTTTTGTATATGTATTTTTTATTAAAATCAAGAGGTATTCAAGTTTTTTACCTAGGTGCCAATGTGCCCGTAAAAGATGTAATTTTTGTAACTGAAATCAAAAAACCCGCGCAACTCTATACTCATATTACTTATGTACCTGGAAATTTCAAAATGGAAAAATACCTCAGTACGTTGCGGGTTCATTTAATTCAAGTGCCTATTATTGTTTCAGGGCAGGTAGCAAAAATGCACCCTAAAAAGCTTTCAGAAGGTATAGATTTTAAGAAATCAATGCCCGAAGCACTTGATTTTATCCTCACTAAGTAGTTCACCCAAGCCATAAGTTGTTAATAATCAAACATTCTAAAGTGTTTAATTTTTTTTATAAAAAATTAAACAAAAAAATCTGTTTATTTGAAATCTGTGTTTAACTTTACACCGTAATTAGTTAAACACTTTATCGATGTCAACAATAGAATTCAATCAACTGCTGGTAAACAACTCTGAATTTCTAAAGCCATTTGCTATTACCCTCACACGGGATAATGAAGCGGCAAAAGATTTGTTTCAGGAAACTTTGTATCGGGCTATTTCTAATAAAGACAAGTATAATGTAGGTACCAATATTAAGGCATGGTTATACACCATCATGCGGAATATTTTTATCAATAATTATCGTCGTAAGGCTAAACAGAATACTATATTCGATTCTACGCCAAATGAGTTCTTAATTAATAGCAGCCAAACGGCTACCATTGGAAATAGTGCAGAAAGTAATCTCAGAGTAAAAGATATTCAATTGGCTGTTCATAATTTACCAGAAATATTTCGAAATCCTTTCTTACTATATTTCGACGGATATAAATATCATGAAATTTCAGATATGCTGCATGAGCCGTTGGGAACAATAAAAAGTCGTATTCATTTTGCACGTAAATTGCTTAAAGAACAAATTGAGCGTAATTAGATAATAACCTATAAGTGCAAAAAAAAGCAATTGTAATTGGGAGTGGTTTTGCAGGTTTGTCTGCTGCTACCTTTATGGCAAACGCTGGATGGGAGGTTACCGTTATAGAGAAGCAATCAATGCCCGGAGGAAGAGCTTGTCAATTAAAAGAAGAAGGTTTTACTTTTGATATGGGTCCGAGCTGGTACTGGATGGCAGATGTATTTGACCGTTATTTTGAAAAATTTGGAAAGAAGTCGAGTGATTATTATAGCCTGCAACGATTATCTCCATCGTACCGAATTTATTGGGAAAATGAATTCAGTGACATTCCTTCCGATTACCATTCATTTAAAAATTTATTAGAAAGCTGGGAACCGGGAGCTGAAAAAAAATTAGAAAAATTTTTGACGGAAGCAGCATATAAATACCGGGTAGGTATACAAAAATTGGTATTCAAACCAGGGCTTTCTGTTACTGAGTTTTTGGATTGGGAAGTAATGAAAGGCGTTTTCAGGTTAGATGTGTTTACATCCATCAAAAAACATATTCATAAATATTTTAAGCATACCTATATCCGGAAATTATTGGAATTCCCGGCTTTGTTTCTGGGAGCACTGCCAGAGAATACACCCGCGCTTTACAGTTTAATGAATTATGCCGACATTATTGGTGGAACATGGTATCCGGACGGTGGTATGTACAGTGTGGTAGATGGCATGTACAAACTTGCTCTGGAAAAAGGTGTTCATTTTCGGTTTAACGAAGCAGCAACCCGTATAGAATTAAAGGAAGATACTGCCAAAAAAGTCTATTCTTCCCGGGCAGTTTATGAAGCAGATGTAGTTATCGGTGGAGCCGACTATCATTTTATTGAAAC
>JANNEK010000296.1:0-10834 GCA_031378605.1 Chitinophagaceae bacterium
GCACATCCCGATGAAGTACCGGTAGAGGCTATACGCGGATCGGTTGTAAATACAGATAACCCGGCCCTGCATTTTAGAGAGATGATCCCTTGCGAACATACTATTCCTGAATCATCCCGTTATACATTTATTCACCGTGGAAGCAAAAGAATGCTGGATCATATGTTAGTATCCAGGGAAATACTTAAATATTACCGTACATCAGAAATTCATAATGAAACACTGAATGATGAATCCATTTCATTTGCAACCGATTTAAAATTTCCGGAAAGTGATCATGCGCCGTTTATAGCAGAGTTTGAGATTGATTAATATTCTTATTTTGCAGCTTTGAAAATGTTTGACAAACCTGGTGTGTGGTTCATTACTCGAAAGGGCAATTAATTTTTTATACACCCCTATTTTATTAAAACAGGGAATACCAATGCAGCACTATTGTAACCTGCTACGTGAACAAAATAACTACCCTTTGCCAAGCCTGTTATATTTTTTGAATTTTGATTAGCGGTCATCGTTTCTTTGAATACGGATCGGCCAATGACATCTAGTACGTTCAACATAAAATTTTTACGATCATTGCCTGTATTGTAAATGTAAATTGAACCATTGTCTGAATAAACTATAAAATTATCTTTAACTATTAGCGGTTTTACCGAAATAACTGCCGAATAACTAAATTTTCCGTCAAGGTCTTCCTGGCGTAAACGGTACCAATAATTTTTATTTTCTCCCGAATAAAAATCAGTAAATGAATAGTCTGTTGGGTTATTACTAAAGCTATTTTTTGAATATATAAATCCGATAGAAGTATAGGTGCGACTATCAACACTTTTTTCGATGGCAAATCCTTTGTTATTATTTTCCTGGGTAGTGCTCCATAATAATTGTACAGCACCATTTCTAAAAATTGATTTCAACGGGAGTAATAAAACAGGTAAGGTGAGTCCGGAAGGATTTGCCAAAATACCACAATTACTCGAACAGTTGGCAGCAAACGAACAAATATTAAAGTGGGTACCAGTTTCAGGGTTAGTAAACCGAAACGATAAAGTTCCGGCGTTGGGTAGATTGGTTCCATAAAAGCAATAGGTTACTTCTGCATCTGCACCTACTTGAACAGGTACTGAAGCCGGCCCAAAGTTAACTGAAATTGGTAGAGTGGTTGGATTAGTGGACCACACTGCAGTAATCGCATAAGGTTTAAGCGTAGCTGCTACAGCGATTATATATCGAAATACAAGTGTACCCGTTTTCGCACCTCCGGGAACCGTAGCGTAGGAAGTACTTGCAAAATTAGACGCAAAAGGTGTTGCACTTACATTCGGGCAACTATTAGACTGCCCGTTTCCGTTAGTTCTCGATCCTACAATTGAACAGGAACCCGGATATTGGCTGTTTCCAAGCAGCACAAAACAAAACAGCAATATAGAACAGAAAATAGCTTTTGTATATAGATATTGTTTCATAGAATAGTGAATCAGTAAGTGGATTGAGCACGATTGGAATAATAATGCGCAATTCCAATCTTTATTGCAGTATAAGTGCAAATTCGAGATGGAAATAAGGTATAATTACTAAAAGAATTTATACAGAGCCATAAAAAACGATTGGCAATTGTAGGGTTATTTCACAGGCTATATACAAATTGATTCAGCAGGTTATAATTATAACGCCGCCTGCTCTTTACAAAATTTAAACCTTTCAATGCCCATACCCTACCGGCTCCAAAGCCTGGTAAACTGCTTCTAATAATTTAACGCGAACGTTCAAACGCAAAAAGCGACTGGCATCGCCATTGTTGTGCACCCGGTTACTGAGCATAATAAAAGTGAGATGTTTTGCCGGATCCATCCATATGCAGGTTCCTGTAAACCCCGTATGGCCAAATGTTTTTGGAGATGCAGAGAAAGCAGGATAAGGATCTTTTCGGGTAGCATTATCGCGCTCTGGTTTATCGAAGCCTAAGCCGCGGCGACTATCATTATGATAGGCAGTGAAATAATCAATGGTTTCCTGTTTAAAAAAACGGTAGCCGTTTAAACCACCTCCATTCAATAGCACTTCTGCAAGTACCGATAAATCATAAGCATTGCTGAATAAGCCGGCATGCCCCGCTACTCCACCAAACATAGCCGCGCCCGGATCGTGTACATCTCCCTGTAATAGTTGTTGACGAAATCCCAATTCCTCTTCGGTAGGAGCTATATAGTTCAATTGAAAATGATCTCTTGGATTAAACCCTGTGCTCATCATATCGAGCTTATCATAAAATTCCTTCTTTACATATTTATCAAGGGTAGTGCCACTGATGGCCTCCACAATTTTTCCGAGAAAAATAAAATCATTATCACTGTAAATATAATTTCCCGGTGGCCCCACCTCGCTTTGTAAAATACGGGAATACATAGTATCCACCCAATCATTTCGCAAATAAATATTTTCGGCTACCCGAACGCGGTGTAATGAATCCTGCCTGTAGGAATAATAACTATACAATGGAATATTTCCCAATAACGTATCTACCGTTTCTTTATAAAATGGAATCCAGGCTTTTAATCCCGCCTGGTGCAGAATAATATCCCATAATTTAATGTCCGCTTTACTAGTTCCTTTAACCCATTTTAAATAATCACCGATTGTTTTTTGAAGATCCAGTTTTCCTTCTTCATACAATTTCATTACGGCAACTGTAGTGGCCATAATTTTTGTAACAGAAGCTAAATCATAGATTGTTTCAGGATATACAACTACATTGCTATCATAGGTAAAATATCCATAAGCCTTCTCAAAAGCTATCTTTCCATCTTTCGCTACAAGTACCACTGCACCGGGAATTGCCTGCTTTTGAATCGCATCGTTTACAATTGAATCAATAACCAATAATTTTTCCTGGTTGAATCCGAGATCAATCGCCGGAGCAGCATTTAATATTCTTTTTGAAACTACCCCCGACCCAAATTGAAACGATTCACAAACAGTAACTGGTAGTTTACCTTTTGCAAACAGCCTGCCATTTAATATATCCGCCGCGGTAGTTTGTGTAATGGCATCATCTTCATAACAAGCCACCAAAACTTTTGCCTGGCAATAATTTTTTAGTGCATATGGATTGCCAAAAATAAATGTGAGGCACTGCTGCTGCTGTTGTAACTGCAATACTAAATTTTGAGCAGCCACACTAATGCCAAAATTATTGGCAGGTTTACGACTGTAATTATGAACTCCAATTACCACTACATCATACTCTTCTTTTAAGTATTGCAGCAACTGGCTTGCTTTTGCTGCCGATTGCTTATAATCGAAATAATAAACATGTGCATCATAATCCATCCGCAATTGCCGGGCAAACGCATTGTCTTTAGAAATACCCACACCAATATACGCCACTCGCTTTCCTTTAACCAACGGGAAATAAGCAGGGTTATCATTACGCAATAGAGTCAGCGCATTCTCAGCTACAAGTCGCGTAGTTCCATCAATTGAACTATTAAGTTCTTTTGTAAGTTGAAACATATTTACCGGCGACCAATTTGCCAACCCATATTGATACTTTGCGTAGAGAACCCTTTTAACATGAATGTCAATATCCTCCCATGTTAATTTATTTTTCTTTATCGCTTCCTTAATCTTTTTAATACTTCCAGGGATATCTCCTGGTAAACAAAGCATATCATTCCCTGCAATTACTGCTTGTGCGGAAGCTTCTCCATCGGGATAATATTTTTTAAGCGCCTGCATTTCCAGCGCATCTGTAAACGTTAGTCCTTTAAACCCCATTTCATTCCTCAACAATTTCGTAATGGCGTTATAAGAAATAGAAGTAGGCCTAAAAGCAGTATTGTCGATTATAGGTACCTGTAAGTGAGCTACCATTACACTGCTTATTCCCGCATCAATGGCTTTTTTAAAAGGATATAATTCGAGAGAGTCGAGCTGGGCCTTTGATTTATTGATAACCGGAAGATCGAAATGGGAATCTACGTCCACATCTCCATGGCCCGGAAAATGTTTGGCACAAGCCATTACTCCTGCGTCCTGCATTCCCTTCATATATTGAATTCCCAAAGAAGCTACTTTATATTTATCTTCTCCAAAAGAACGATCATTAATCACCGGGTTGTTAGGATTATTATTTATATCCATCACCGGTCCATAGTTTACCTGTATTCCAATACGCCTGCATTGTTCACCAATTAGTTTTCCATACCGGTAGGCAATAGACGCATCTTGTACGGCACCTACCATCATAGGCCTTGGTAAAGAACGAACACTATCCATCCGCATTCCCAATCCCCATTCGCCATCAATCGTTACCAATAACGGTGTTTTTGAAAATTGTTGAAATTTATTAATACGCTGTGCATGCTGTTGTGGCCCGCCTTGAAACAAACAAATACCACCTACCCTATATTTACGAATTGCCAATTCCACTTCCCTGTCATAAAAAATTCCACTCATTGAACCCGGTGCTAATGGAGCAGATGTTCTTACAATAAACAATTGAGTTATTTTATCATCCTTGTTCAGGGTATTAAACACGCTATCTACCCATTGATCGGCCGAAAGGGTGGATGACCATTGTGCATTGCTGACTATACTAACAAAAAAAGAGGCAATTAAAAAAATACTTCTATTCATATTCAACGTATAAGGGGTTAGATTCAGCTTACAAATTAAGAAGAATGCAGAACATAGGATGAACGGAAAATACTCGTAAATTTGAGCGATGTCAATCGCAGACAAATATAGACCTCAATATACTTATAAAGACTATTGCCTTTGGGAAGGACGATGGGAATTAATTGACGGTATGCCCTATTCAATGAGTCCTTCTCCGGTACAAAAACATCAGGTAATTTCCGGAAACCTTCATTTTATTTTGAAAAAGGTACTGGCAGATTCTTGTAAGCATTGCAAGGTAATAATGCAATTGGACTGGAAAATAAACGAAAAAACGGTTGTTCAACCCGACTTGATGGTTATAGGCAATGATTTTATTACTCCTTTCCTTGAATTTCCGCCTTCCATAATTATTGAGATCCTCTCGCCTTCCACCTCTTATAAAGATCGACATGAAAAATATGAATTATATCAGGAACAGAGAGTGAACTATTATCTTATTGTTGATCCCGATTTCAATAAAATTGAGATTTATGGATTGACCGAAGCGGGGTATCAGCCCGTTGCAATTACCCCTGACAAATTTGAGTTTGTACTCAATGACAAATGCTCCTTTCTTGTAACCTTCGATAAGATTTTCGATAAATAACCAATTTTCATACAAGCTGGTTTACTCGTAAATTTGCCGTTCCGCAAAATCGGGATAAATTTATAGCCCTTGCCAGATATCATTCAATTATTATCGGATCATATTGCCAACCAGATAGCAGCCGGCGAGGTAATACAACGCCCTGCGAGTGCAGTAAAAGAATTATTGGAAAATGCTGTTGACGCGGGTGCAACAGAAATCAAACTATTGCTGAATGATGCAGGTAAAGCATTATTGCAGGTAATCGACAATGGCAAAGGCATGAGTGAAATGGATGCGCGCATGTGTTTTGAACGACATGCTACTTCAAAGATTGCTTCTATTGATGATCTTTTTCGAATTCGAACTATGGGTTTTAGAGGGGAAGCGCTTGCTTCCATAGCTGCTGTTGCGCAAGTGGAATTGAAAACAAAAAAGGCTGGTGATGAAATCGGAACCTATATTGAAATTGATAACAGTGTTGTAAAGAAGCAAGAGCCCATTGCTGCTGCAAATGGTACCAGCATTGCCATGAAAAATCTTTTTTTTAATGTACCTGCCCGCCGTAATTTTTTAAAAAGTAATGCGGCTGAAATGAGGCATATTATTGATGAGTTTCTTCGGGTAGCCTTGGCTTTTCCTGAAATACTTTTTTCACTTACAAATAATGGCCAACAAGTTTTTCATTTAGAAAAAGGATCATTAAAGCAACGCATCGTTCAAATTTTTGGATCTTCTTACAATGCCAAATTGGTAACGGTACAGGAGAAAACTGACTATCTAACGATTTATGGATTTATTGGTAAACCTGAAGCAGCAAAAAAAACAAGGGGAGATCAATATTTTTTTGTTAATAACCGTTTTATCCGAAGTGCTTATCTCAACCATGCGGTGATGAGCGCTTACCAGCAAATGATTCCTTCAGATAGTTTTCCATTATATGTGTTGTTTATAGACCTCGATCCTGCACAGTTAGATATTAATGTGCACCCTACCAAACAGGAAATAAAATTTGAAGATGAAAAAATTGTTTATGCTTTTGTGCAGTCGGCCATTAAACATGCCCTTGCACAATTCAGCGTAACACCCACTCTTGAATTTGATCTCGATCCATCGATTCAGCAACTTGATGCCGTTACTAAACCATTTACGAACGAGCTGCAGGCAGCCGCAACTTCTTCTGATATTTTTAAAAATTTTACTCAAAAATTTCAGGCACATACGCTTTCGCCCGATGGTAAAAGTGAGTTGCAACGTTGGAATAAGGTTAATACCAGTGAGCAAACGGAATACCGAATACAGAATCAAGAGGGATTTGAATCGTTGATTGATCAATTGAAGAAAGAGGACCCCGGCAGTGATCCTTCCAATATTCAATATTCGCAATCGGTAAACTATGGACTTGAGTTATTAGTGAATGATCATACTGATTTTATTCAGTTGCATAATTGTTTTATAATTGTACCTACTACTCGCGGATTTATATTATTGAATCAGCAACTGGCACATGAACGTGTTTTATACGAACGTTTCACCGCTTCATTTTCAGGAAAAGCTATTGCCACCCAGCGAAGTTTATTTCCGGTTACACTTAGCGTGTCGCCGCAGGATGCAGTACTGCTTACTGAATTAAAAGCTGACCTGGATGAACTTGGTTATATGATTGAACCTTTTGGTAAGGATACTTTTGTAATACAGGGAACGCCTGCAGATATGCACCAGGGTAATGAAAAAATAACGATAGAAAATTTACTGGAACAATTCAAACACTTTAGTAATGAATTAAAATTTTCTCCCCGCGAAAAAATTATACGATCCCTGGCATGGCAACAGTCTATAAAAACGGGAAGTTCGCTCACCCAAAAAGAAATGAAATCGCTGGTAGCAAATTTATTTGAATGTAAACAACCGAATATAACGGCGGGGGGTAATCCAACTTATATAGAATTTAAAAAAGACTACCTGGATAAGCTATTTAGCCGATAGTTGTTTAGGTTGGGGCAATAGGAAACGTAGAGCAACCAGATTGTTATCTTTTTCAACTACTTCAGGTTCTGCACAATTGAGTTCTGTGTATCACTCATTTTCTTAAGTATATTACTAAGCATAGTCATAAACTTTGACCGGCGGTCCATCATCATCTGTAAACGCAACGCTGTAGTTTCAGACATTTCACTCATACCATCCATTTTCTTTTTTAGGTCTCCTTGTGTTTTAGCCAATGCTTCCAAATCAGATTGCAACTGTTGTTGGCGCGTTTGAATTGCATTCATCTGAATTTCTAATTCATTCATTTGCGAAACCAGGGCAGATTCATCAGTACCCGCAGCAGGAACTATTTTTATCTTTTGCAATTGCTGGATGATTGGCTTTGCAGTAATCACTCTTTGTTGAGCAATTCCACCCAATGAAAAGAAAAGGCCAGCTATGATAGCAAGTATTATTTTCATATATCAAATTTTAGAATAACTATTAAATAGAATAACCTACCTGCCCGCAAGAAGGCCCGTTTTTTTTCGCTTCTTATCTTCCCATAAATTATATCGTAAATAAAACTGCATCGATTTATTCTTATCAGTAAAGAGTGGTGATGTATTGCTTACCCGGATACTTATGTAATTACTTAATGCCTGGTTATAACGAAGACCTACGGTAAAACGGTGCCAGTAATAATTTGCATCCATCATTAATCTAAATTCATTTCCGTTGAGAGATCCGGAAATAGAATCGTTTTTGAATTTATTGAAATTTTGATAAATAAGTGTGTCTCGCGAAGAAGGCCCTAAGGAATTATACCCTCTTTGTTCATACATCGCAATTCCGCTTAATAAGGAAGAGAATTGCATACCTGTACCAAGATAGAAATTTTTAAACGGACTGTAATGAACTCCAATCGGCAAATTGAAATAAAATAATTTTCTTGCAAATACTGAATTGGTAATGTACCGGAAGCTGCTGGCTGTTCCGGGAATTTCAAATTTGTTTTGAGATACTAATGCGGGCTGAATATACTGTGGGCTTACAAATTGTATTTCTGCCTGCACATAACTTTTTTGATTGATATGATATTGAATATGCGGTACTGGTAAATAATCCAGTGCAGTATTAACACCTCCCGTAAAATTATAGGCAACTACTTTTTGATCGCTTAATGGAAAAGCTAACGGCAATGAAAGCCCCACCACAAAATTCTTGTTGTCACCAGTTCCAACTACTCTATTCTTCAATGCTTTTACCCGATCGGTATTTGATTTAAACCTTGTTCGTACAATGGCCTCATAGGGTACTGTAGTTAATTGAGCAGCATAATTACTGTTCAGGGAATCTTTAACAATTGAACTTGGGCTTATAACGCTTTCGGTTAAATTATTTATTGGCTGTTTTACCAAAGAAAATTTTATTGTTTCTTCTTGAGTACTGGATTCGGGGAGTCTTTTTTCTACAACTGTATTTTTGATCGTGCTTTTGCGAGTGTCCGCCCCTTTCGCATCCGGGGTATAAACAACGGAGCGAATAGAGTTGTCGATTGGTTCTTTACTCTTCTTATCCTTTATAAGTCGATTCTCCTTAACTCCTTTGCCAACTAAGTCACCTTCATTTTTACGAACCAGTTTCAGATTATTTATTGAAGTACCAACTGAATTGTCAGTCAATATTTTTTTAGGAACAGAAGTTTTTATATTTTCCTTGTCTGTAATAACCGAAGTTATTTCTTTTTTACTGTTGTTTAGGGCTGCATTATTTTTAGCAAGGTTCTTTGTAGTTTTTGATTTAGTAATTTTTTCATCCTTAGTTTTATTCTCTTCCAATGTTGAAAAAGTTGAGGCAGTTGATTTGGAGGTGGCTAATTTATTTGATGCTGTTGTTTTATCGTTTCCAGTTTTAGCTGTCTCCATTGAATTTTCACTATTCATTTCGGGTAAAGAGACAGCAGGTTTAGTAATCGTTTCTTCTTTGCTGTTAGTAGAAGTAGTGCCTGCAGCATCGGGCAATTTTTCGTATTTATTGTTTGTTACATATAAACTACCTGCCAGCGTTCCGGTAATAAGAATGCCTGCCACAATACCAAACATCCACCAGGGGCCCGGCCTTTTTTTACCAGCACCCTCTTCGGGCATTTCACGATTCAGCAATGCCTTCATTTGTGGCCAGTGCTGGCTGGCATCACCAGGCTGGGTAAGCTTTTCTAACTTTTCTACCAGGTGTTTTTCGTATAGTTGTTTTTCGTTCATCCCTTTACACTTGCAAGGTTTGTAATAATAATTGCAATTGCCTTCTGGCTTCACTTAAGTGCCATTTACTGGTACCTTCGCTTATGCCAATCAGCGTTGCTATTTCTCTGTGATTATATCCTTCAATCACATATAAATTAAAAACTGTTTGTGTGGCTGGTGATAACTGCTGAACCAATTGTAACAATTCCTTTGCTGATAAACGTTGTACCGCCACTGCATCAATAACAGGATCATCTGCCTTTTCCAATTCAACTGTTTTAAACCGGCTTCGCTGTCTTATAAAATCAATTGCTGTATTCACTACAATCTTTCGTATCCAGGTATAAAGAGATGCTTTGGTGGTATCATACGTGTGCATCTTTTTATAAACTTTCAAAAAACCATTGTGCAACACTTCTATTGCATCTTCTTCATTACGGGTATACCTTAGACATATAGAAGCCATAGGCCCATAAAACCGCTGATATAGCTGTTCCTGGGCCTTACGGTTGTTGTTAATACATCCGGTTATAAGCTCAATATCGGCAGGTGGTTGCGTCAATACGCTTCCATATTTTTATATTTTCTGATACCTGGCCCATCGTACCTGATTTCCACAAATTAGCCAAAACAGGTTTTGACCATGTTTCAAATTTTCAACGGGCATCTGAATACTATTATTGCTTCTAAAACCACCCCATTGCTAAATCAATTCATTTATTAGCACAATACTGTTTTATATATCCGTTCGCATTGATATTATAAAGGCATACGGTATACCAGTAGGCCAGCGGAAATATAAAAGTAGCATTGTTCTCGTTGAGAATGAAGCATAGGGAAGTTCATTATAGTGCCTGCCTTATTAATTTTCCTGCAAAAGCCTAATTCGTTCCTACCTTATCTATTAGATATACGTTCGACCCTATAATAACCGTTGGGAAAAAGTTAAAAAAGGGACAGAAACCTCCTATATTAAAGTTGGCCCTTGGTTCACTTCTTTTTCAATAAATTTTTTGAATGCCATAATTGGTACCTTAAAAAAAATTGAATGGCCGTATTTTTTTCCTGCTGTAATCGAGCGCCGGGTAGCGTAAATTTTATATAAGGTTGCAGGCCAAAACTATACCTTGCTCCAAAGGTAAATTTCTTCCACTGGTATTGGGTTTCCAGCATTCCCTGAAAAAAAGACCTTGAAAAAACACTGTTTCCTGAATCGGTGATAATCTCTTTACGAATAAGACTATCATTTAACGTAATTAAGTTTCGCTTCAAAACCTGCTGTTCCGATACGGCCCCCTTAAACCTATTCCAGGTTAGTCCGGCACCTACCGACCAGTTTGGTAATACATAATAATTAAAGCTTACTGGCAAC
>JANNEK010000327.1:0-14835 GCA_031378605.1 Chitinophagaceae bacterium
AAATTCCTTCTATTCTCTATTCTGAATTCTCTTTCCCCCCTCCTTTCTCTTTTCCCCTCCTTTCTCTTTCCCCCTCTTTTCTCTTTCACCTCTTTTCATCTCTTTCCCTCTCACAAATAAACATCTTCAATAAAGAAAAAAGATGGTTCTTGATTATTAGATAGAGTGATGGCAAGTACATCGTATTGAATATTTTTCCAGTCGGGATGTCTGTGTAAAAATTCTTCAGCAGCCTGCATAAGGTTCTCTATTTTTTTGTCCGATACACTTTCTTCCGGAAACCCAAATCGGTTGCTGCTCCGGGTTTTTACTTCTATAAAATGAACCTTATCGTTTTTACTGGCAATAATGTCGATTTCATAATGCGAGTGTCGCCAATTGCGGTGCAATAAACTAAAGCCACTTTTTTCTAACCACGCTGCGGCAAGTTCTTCCCCTTTTTTTCCAGTTTCATTATGTGATGCCATTGCCAATTTGTATTATTGCCTACGAAAGCACTTTATGCAAACTACATCAAAAATATTCAGACTTAAAGGAGTTATACAACATTATAGCTGGGGTGGTCATCGCTTTTTACCGGAATTGCTACATGAACCCAATCCATTAGGGCAACCATTTGCTGAGTATTGGATGGGCGCGCACGAAAATGCACCTTCTATAATTGAATTTGAAAACGGAACTCATCAAACGCTGGTTTCATTTGTTAAGGAAAACAGCAAAGAAGTATTGGGTGATACGGTTAATAAAAATTTTGGCCGCTTACCTTATTTATTTAAAATCCTGGATGTAAAAGACATGTTATCCATCCAGGTTCATCCTTCGAAAAAATCAGCAGCCGTAGAATTTGAAGCCGAAAATAAAAAGGGAATTCCTGTAAATGATCCTTTTCGCAATTATAAAGACGCCAATCATAAACCAGAATTGATGGTAGCGTTGAGCGATTTTTGGTTATTGCATGGATTTAAATCTTCTGCAAAACTTAAAGCAATTTTACAATCTGTACCTGAGCTTAATTTCTTAATTCCTATCTGGACTCAATTTGGATACGAAGGTATTTATAAAGAAGTTATGGAAATGGATCCGTTAAGGGTAAATAAGATTCTTCAACCACTTATCGATCGTATTCTTCCAATGTATATTTCCAATGAACTAAAAAAATCATCGGAAGATTTTTGGGCGGCCCGTGCTTACCAGACTTTTTGCAAATCGGGTATACTAGACCGGGGGCTTTTCTCTGTTTATTTTTTTAATATCGTTCAACTGAAACCAGGTGAAGCTATATTTCAGGATGCGGGAATACTTCATGCGTATCTGGAGGGGCAAAATCTTGAAATAATGGCTAATTCTGATAATGTATTGAGGGGCGGTTTAACCATAAAAAAAGTAGATGTGCCGGAGCTTCTGAAACATGTACTATTTGAATCGGTTGACCCAAAAATTATAGTTGGCCAACCAATGGGTAATGGTAAAGAAATTGCCTTTATTACCCCTGCCAGTGATTTTGAGTTAAGGCGGTTGGAGTTGAAGGTGGGTTCGTTGACTCAGTTGAATTGCCATACTGCGGAGATTTTCTTAGTAACAGAAGGTGGGGTGGAAGTTATTGAAGGGTCCGACCAGATAAAACTTCAAAAGGGAGAGTGTTTATTTGGTTTAGCGGGTGCCGTCATTCAACTGAAAGCCAGCGAAGAGGGTTCAATTGTTTTTAAGGCTACTGTTCCTGAGTAAGTAGTAGGAATATTTTTATCGTTGCGGGATGGTATAACCATGTTTTGAACTATTTTTGGAACTGAATTGATAAATATGAAATTGAATAAAACTACACTCTGGTACCTCGTTATTTTAATTATTGCTGCTGCATTGTACCGGGTTATTCCAAATCGTATATACGGGTTTGCTCCTCATATTGCGATGGCATTATTTGGTGGTGCGGTTATAAAAGACCGTAAATGGGCATTTGCGCTTCCATTGTTTTCAATGTTTGTTTCGGATGCCCTATATGAAATTTTGTATCAAAATGGTTGGTCATCGATTCAGGGATTTTACAGCGGGCAGTGGATAAATTATCTTGTTTTTGGCTCCGTAACAATTGTTGGTTTTTTTATGAAGAGAATTACCGTTGTTAATATATTGGTATACTCATTCATTGCTCCTGCCTGGTTTTTTCTTCTTTCGAATTTTACAGTTTGGATTGGCGCCAAAACAATACCTCAAACCTGGGCAGGTTTAACCGAAACTTATATTTTAGGTATTCCATTCTATCGGAATAGCGTTTATGCTACATTGATATTTAGTGCAGTATTTTTTGCAGCGTGGTTTATAATAAGTCGTAAAAAATCGTTGGCGGTAGCCTGACAATAATTTTATCTTTTAAACCATCTGCAATGTTCGGATGGTTTTTTTAATTGAATTTGATAATAGAAAATTAAGGATAAGGATAAATTTATAGGCAGGTGCTTTTATTTTTTGTTCTCCGCTTCATACATTTCATCTGTTTCCAGATTATCTCCATCAGCAGCATCTGTAGCTAATTCATCACAACGATTATTGTATTGATTTTCGGCATGGCCCTTAACCCATTTGAATTTGATCTTATGTTTTTTCGACAATTCGTGATAATATAACCAGAGATCTTTATTTTTTTTGCCGCCTTTAAAATTAGTAGCTATCCAATTTTTTAACCATCCTTCTTCAACTGCCCTTACGATGTATTGGCTGTCAGAATAAATAGTAATTGATAGTCCTTCGCGGTTCAGGGATTCCAGGCCCGCTATAACAGCCATTAACTCCATTCTGTTGTTAGTGGTGTAACGAAATGCTCCCGAAAGTTCCTTGTGATGACCTTTCCACATTAAGATAGTTCCATAGCCGCCCGGGCCAGGATTACCCCGTGCCGAACCATCTGTATACATTACTAATTCACCGCTTCCTGCGTTCAAAAGATATACTATTTAATTACCTGCAAAACGAAATTTTTTGAGCATTGTGCAATGGGGGTTCAAAAACAACCGGTCTACCATCACTACTTTCATATTCGCAAAACGTTTTTCTTCTACCTTAAAATAGCGCTTTATTATTCGGTACTTACTTCGATCATCCAATAGATCCGTCTTAATCACAATTCGATTGTTGGTTGATGTTGCTAACCCTTTTTTAATCATTTCCGAGCAATACATTTTATCGTCCGTTTCAAGCCCGAATAACATATCAAATGGAATTTTTTTTTGGTATTGCTCTTCGAGATAAGCGAGAAAAGATATTTTTTCATTGGGAGAAAGATTGTAGCGCCCAATACCAACACCATAATTTTTAGAAGGATTGCAAAAGCTATCCAGCGATTCTTTTCTAACCTTATCCTTAATATAATAGTAATCCGGTTCAATAGAGTAGATAAAAACACTGTCTTTTTCTGTTACCACAATTCCTGCATGGGAATAGGTTTTATCTATTTTACACATTTCTTTTATCTGATCGCTTGAGAAGTCGGTTCCGGTTCTTAATAATATATCGCCTGTTTGAATTGTTTTTCGAATTTCAAGAAGTATAGAGTCGTTTACAAATTGTATATGTTTTTTTTCTGAAACGGTTGTATCTACTACAGGCGGCTGCTCTTCACAAGAGCTATATAAAATTATTATTAATAAAGAGAATAGTATTTTTTTCATGTTGTAAATTCTGAATCAGGTATTAATCTTTTTAATAATTCTGCAAGATGTTTTAGTAAGTGTAAGATACAAAGTAGGGCAAAAAATAACCGGGTTCTTAAGAACCCGGTTGCAATTTTTATTTCGATAAATTATTTACTAATAAATTGAACTTTATCAATCCCAATCATTTCTCCATTTGCGCCGGTATTATCAACCATATAACGAAACCCGAGTCTTACGTTCGTTAATGCAGCGGGAAGCCCAGCAAAAGTAATGGTGTATTTGGTCCATGTAGCAGGATATACACCGGCATAGTTAGGATCTATATCAACAAGCAATTGAGTAAAATCGCCAAAGGATTTAACATCCGTTCCAACATTTGCACTTTGATTGGTAAAGTTTCCTCTTACCTGTAAACGTTCCGGGAAATTTCCGGTAGATCGGGTATAGAACGTTAACTGATCGCCATTCTTTGCAGGGATCGAAGGAGTAATAAGCCAGCAACTGATTTCTCCCGAATTATTTGAAACACCCAAATCGGCACTTATAAATTCTGTAGGACTATAAACCGCCGAGAAAGCAGGAAAGCCAACAATATCATTTCCAAATTTACCACCCAATTCATATTTTCCTTGTCTCCAGGCTAATCCACCAACCGGCTTACTTCTGTTGGTGATAACCCAGCCTTTGCGGGATAAGTTTGAAACAGAATCAAACTCTTCTACAAAAGAATTGGACACAACCGGAGGTCGTGGGGTTGCTGTTTCAGTTGTGTAATCTTTTTCGCAAGAAATAATCACTATTATAATAAAGGCAAAGATTGAAAGCGAAACAAGTAATTTTTTATTCATAACCGATTATTTAAACGAAAGTGAATTATTTTTTACTGGAATATACAACCTGATCAAGCCCGATTGCGCTGGCATTTCCATTATTACCTCCATCGAGCGTATAATAACGGAAAGCAAATCTTCCTTTGGTTGGACCATTAAGTCCACTGATAGTTGCTTCAAATCTTGTCCATTGGGCAGGGTATGAACCGGGGACAAAAAGGTTCGGTAAACTATGAGCGTATTTATAATCCCAGAAAGAAGTACCGGTATTGTACTTGGGAGGGTTGATGGTAAGTAACAATTCAAAATCTCCCCGATCAGCACTGCTGTTGTAAGAAGCATCTTCCGGATCGTAGGCTATACCACCTATATTTGTTCCTTCATTTTTTCTATTAAAACAAACCTCCAGGTTATTACCATAATCAGTTGAATCGCCACCACCAGCAGGTAATAATTGCGTTCTGGTATAAAAACTAATCTTATCTCCATTCTGCATCGTTACCAAAGGAGAAATCAGCCAATTACTGATTACATCATCGGTACCTGAGGTAGAGTTAAAATCTGCGGCAATAAAACCAGCATAGGAACCATTCGATGAATAAGGCGAAAATATTGGAAAAGGTGCTCCGCCCTGCGTCCAAATACCGCTTCCTTTAGGATTGCTATTGTTGACAGGTACCCAGCCTCTGTGATAAGCTTCTGCAACTGTATCAAATTCTTCAGTAAATGATTGATCAGGAGTAGGGGGAGGAACGAGGAAGGCGGGATCATCTTTTTGGCAGGCAGTAAATGCCATCGTTATCACAACAAACGCTAATAAGATCCTGCTCAATGTAGATTTTCTCATAATGTTCTAGTTAGTTAGATAAATGGTGAGTGAAAATAATAATTTTTGCTATACCGGCAAAACTTCTGATTGCTTACCGTACAAAGATTTGAGCCTTTGAACAAAAAATAATTCCTATATAAGTTATTATTCTTTTTAAACTCATTTATCTCGGTGTTCATACCTTGATAAACTGCCTTTTATACCTGGATAACACCGGTCTTGAAATCTGAAAAATGCGGATTATGATTAGCCGCCATAATTCCTTCTGCGATTACCTTTCTTGTTTCGATTGGATCTATAATGGCATCTACCCAAAGTCTTGATGCCGCATAATACGGAGAGGTTTGTTTATCGTAGCTATTTTTAATAGTTTCCAAAAGAACTTTTTCTTCTTCAGGGGAAACTATTTTACCCTTCGACTTCATAGCGGCAACCTGAATTTGCAGTAATGTTTTTGCTGCCTGATCTCCACCCATTACAGCAATTTTAGCAGTGGGCCAGGCGTAAATAAAGCGAGGGTCGTAGGCCTTGCCACACATCGCATAATTTCCTGCCCCAAATGAATTGCCTACTATAATTGTTATTTTAGGAACAACTGAGTTGGCAACTGCGTTTACCATTTTAGCACCATCTTTTATAATTCCCGAATGTTCGCTTCTGCTTCCTACCATAAATCCTGTAACATCCTGAATAAAAATCAGTGGTATTTTTTTCTGATTACAATTCATTATAAATCGGGCTGATTTATCGGCACTATCATTATAAATAACCCCGCCTAACTGCATTTCCCCTTTTTTACTTTTTACTATCTTTCGTTGATTAGCCACAATGCCAACGGCCCAACCTTCTATTCGGGCATAACCACAAACAATCGTCTTTCCATAATCTTCTTTGAACTGTTCAAATTCGGAGTTATCAGTAATGCGTTCAATAATTTCGAGTATATCATAGGGTTTGCCTTCCGATGGAAAAATTCCGTACAATTCACGAGCGTCTTTTTTGGGAGCTATTGATTCTATACGGTTAAATCCCGCAGCTTCTTTTTCTCCGATCATAGAAAATAATCTTTTTATATGGTCCATACATTCCTGCTCGGTTTTAAATTTGTAATCAGCAATACCACTGATTTCAGTATGCGTAATGGCTCCTCCCAATGTTTCACTATCGATATCTTCTCCTATCGCAGCTTTTACAAGGTAGGGGCCTGCTAAATAAATAGAACCATTGCCTTCTACCATTAATGTCTCATCACTCATAATAGGTAAGTAAGCCCCGCCTGCCACACAGGCTCCCATTACTGCCGCTATTTGTGTAATACCCATGGCACTCATGCGGGCATTATTGCGAAATACTCTTCCAAAATGTTCTTTGTCGGGAAAAATTTCATCCTGCATAGGAAGAAAAACGCCGGCACTATCCACCAAATAAATAATTGGCAAATGGTTTTCCATAGCCATCTCCTGTAATCTTAAATTCTTTTTACCTGTAATAGGAAACCATGCACCTGCTTTTACTGTTTGATCATTTGCTACAAGAATGCATTGTCTTCCGCTTACATAAGCAATTCCGCCCACGGTTCCTCCGGCCGGACAACCGCCTTGCTCTTCATACATTTCATATCCAGCCAGCACACCCATTTCTATAAAAGGTTTTTCTTTGTCACGCAGGTAATCTATCCTTTCCCTTGCGGTAAGTTTATTTCGTTCGTGTTGTTTTTCGATGGCCTTTTTGCCCCCACCTTCATAAATCTTTTCAACACGCTGCCTTAGTTGGCTCAATAAAAGTTTCAAACCGTCTTCGTTTTTATTAAATTCTATATTCATATTATTCCCTGCTTTACAACTGCAAAGTAAACCGAAATGATAACAATTTAACAGGCTTTAAAGAGTGACTGGAAAAGATTTTCTTACTTTTAAAGCTTATGACAAAGCGCGGTATTGCATGGTGGGTACTCATCGTACTTGCTTTAGGTATTAAACTCTTTTCTCTTTTTCCGAATGCGGTTGAGTACTATTATTCAAATGGATTTTATCCACTTACAGCCAGAGTACAACGAATGATGTTTGGCTGGGCCCCCTTTAGTATCGGCGACATTTTATATGCTCTCGTAGTTATTTATCTTATTTATAAAATTATTGAACTTATAAAAAAGATTCGTAAAAAACAGCTTTCTAAATCATATTGGAAGAGCGGTGCAAAAAGATTGATTTTTATATTGTTGTTTGTATATGTTTGGTTCAATTTATTCTGGGGATTAAACTATAACAGACTTGGAATTGCCTACCAATTGGGTCTTACCAAACAAAAAATAAATAAAGAAGATATTATTCCTGTTATGGAACAATTACTCATTAGGGTTAATCAATTTGATACTGCAGGTAAAATCAACCGTTCATCTTTCAACAACAAAAAAAATCTTTTTAATAAAGCGGTGGATTCCTATAAAAATCTTTCTAAACAACTGGATAACTTTTCTTATAATACAACTTCGGTTAAGCCTTCATTATTTATTTACGTTGGCAATTACCTTGGATATACGGGTTACTATAACCCATTTACCGGAGAGGCGCAGGTAAATACTACTGTTCCATTATTTGTACAACCTTTTACCACCTGTCATGAAATAGGTCATCAACTCGGTTATGCAAAGGAGAACGAAGCAAATTTTGCTGGCTATCTTTCAGCGAAAAATTCTACCGATAGCGCCTTTCTTTATTCTGTTTATTTTGAACTCTACACTTACGGAAGGCCTTATTTATACGGGCAAGATTCGATGTTATTAAAAAAACTGGATGGTCAACTTCAACCTGGCGTCAAGAAAGATTTTAAAGAACTAAAAGATTTTTTTACAAAATATGAAAACCCGGCAGAAAAAATAATCGATAAATTATATGGACAGTTTCTGAAAGCAAATGAACAACCTTCGGGGAAGGTTAGCTATAGCGAAGTCATTATTTGGTTAATTGCTTATTATAAAAAATTCGGCAAAGAAGCTTTATAGTGAACTTTATCAAGGATATGATTGTACTATTATTATGAAACTTATTATTTCCCTGCTAATTCCATTAGCGATTGGATCCATATCGGCTATTTTTACCGTTAAGGCAATACCGGGTTGGTATGCTCAGTTGAATAAACCCTGGTTCAATCCACCCAATTGGATCTTCAGCCCGGTTTGGACTACTTTATATATCCTTATGGGTATTGCTTTATGGTTGGTATGGAAAGCAGACGCAGCTAACAAACTAAAGCAAACTGCATTGGTAGTTTTTGGATTGCAGTTGGCTTTAAATTTTTTCTGGTCCTTAATATTTTTTAGAGAGCATCAATTGGGTTGGGCATTTGTGGAGATTATTGCGCTCTGGTTGCTGATACTGCTTACTGTTATTTCATTTGCAAAGATCAATAAAACAGCCGCCTGGTTGCTGGTGCCTTATATATGCTGGGTTAGTTTTGCAAGCATCTTGAATTATACAATTTGGCAATTAAATAAGGGGTAAGATTTCATATGTCTCGTTGCGGTTGCACACACTCAACGATGAGAGTTATTCTTCATTCTTTAAAATTTATTCTTCCACATCATACTCTCTACCGGCTTATTCTTTTGACCACTGTATTTGGCATCTTTCTTTTCGTTATACCTTACTTCGATTTCTCCTTCTACAGGAAAATAAATTAATTGTCCGATGGGCATCCCTTTATATACTTTCACGGGTTGCTTTACAGATATTTCCAGGGTCCAATGGCCACAGAACCCAACATCACCCTTACCCGCAGTTGCATGAATATCGATTCCCAAACGGCCGGTGGATGATTTGCCTTCTAAAAAGGGAACATGGGCATGGGTTTCAGTATATTCTTCCGTTGAACCCAAATAAAAAATATGCGGATAAAGAATAAATCCTTCTTCTGGTATTTCGAAGTATTCAATTTCGTTGTGCTTTTTTGCATCCAGTATATGTTCACGGTAAGTGGCCAGCCATTTGCCCAAATGTATATCGTAGGAGTTACTGCCTAAACATGCCCGCTGATAAGGTTCTACTTTAATGGTTCCTTTCTCTATTTCTTCCAAAATACGCTTGTCACTCAAAATCATAGTCTATTATTTTAATGCCCGTTCGTTTAATAATGTTCTTGCTTATCGATGTACAACATTTAATAAGAACCCTTTCATTACAAATAAGGGGTAAGCCGGTTATACATTCGTTGTTTATCTTTGAAACAACAAACTGCGGCAAAGTAATCGCGTTTTCTTTAAATATGCCTCTATTTTATCAACATTATATTGACCCTTGTACCCAATTGGCTATCTGGAAGATTGAAGAACCAGAATCATTTTTCCTTCAAAAGGTACCATTAAATAAAGAAGTGGCCCATCCCTATAAGCGGTTGCAACATTTAGCCGGACGTTATCTGTTACCTGAATTGTACAGTGATTTTCCTTTGGATGAAATTTTGATTGCCGATACACGTAAACCTTTTTTACCCAACGAAACATACCACTTTTCAATTTCGCATTGTGGGAATTTTGCGGCAGCAATAGCAAGTTCAGCGCATAGAGTAGGGGTAGATATTGAATTCGTTACATCAAGGCTTTATGCGATCAGTCATAAATTTCTAAATTCAGTCGAAAAAGAATTTCTTCATGAATGGGAACATTTGCCGCAATTGCATTTGCAACTAACTACCATTTTGTGGAGTGCAAAGGAAGCAATTTATAAATGGTACGGTGATGGACAACTGGATTTTAAACATCATATGTATTTGAACGGATCTATTGTATTTCGTTCCGACGAATGGATTGAACTGCCCTTTATGTTTGATAAAGAAAAAAAAATATCAATGAAAATTAAAGCTAAAATTCTTGGCCACCTGGTACTGGCTTATATTTCAGGATTTCAACTTTAATACAACAGATTAGCCATTAAAATTACAGTTGGTATAATTTTTATCCGGCGTTTAAAACGATTATTTTAAAAAAATATATTCGTTAGACGACTAATGAGCCGAATCTTCCTCCTCTTCCCCGGTTCCTTCCAATAATGGTATATCATGCACTGAAGAACCTGCAATTCCTTTTACCGACCCATACATTCCCGAGGTACTGATTAATACTTTATCCAATTGTTTTTCCCGCTCCTTCCACATTTTTTCCATTTGAATACGTTCGCGTGCAATGGATTGTTTCATTGCCAAAAAACCTTCAACGATCGCTTCTACCTGTTGCCGAAATTCATTTCCGGTTAAATAGTTATAAACCAGTTGCATTTTTTCTCCCTTATTTTCTTCCGATTTCTTTGCATCGGCCACTTTAATAATTGCATTCCGCAATACCGCCGCAACACTGGCTATTTCGTTATACGAACAAATCCAAATACCCTCCTTTTCGCCAAACTTGTTCATGTCTTTCGGAAAAGCCTGTGTTACCAGGATTGCGACATCAGCATTACTGTTGCGCATATCCGCTTTTAATTTTTCGACCCAGTTATTGTCCCAGTTTTTAGTACGCTTGCTTTCATAAATAATTTTACCACATTCTTTGCCAGTCTGATTTCTTACGAGTTGAATACAGTCGGCGCCCTTAATCCCTTTTCCTACTTCTTCAATAACATCAAAAGGAAAATGATCACGCAAAATCTCTTCCAATAATAATTCCTGAGATTCTCCCTGCAGTTGCATACTTCCCTGCTCAGACTTGCGTCTCATTTCTTCAATCAGTTTTTTCTGGTCCTCCGATTGTTTTTCCATTTCTTTAATCCGCAATTGATATTCCGAATCTTTGGCAGCATTTTTCTGTTCTTCCAGTTTACGCAGTTCTTCCGAAAGCTTACCGCGCTCTTCCTGCAATCTCTTTTGTACCGAAAGCTCCAATTCAGCTTCTTTATTTTTTAGTTGTTGTTCTTTTTGTAAAAACTCCAGTTCTTTTTGCCGGGCCGCTTTTAATTTTTCTTCGTTGTCTGAATTATTTTGTTCTAATAATTTTAATTTATTTTCAAAATCGTTGCTAATTGATTTTCGAAGAGCGGTTTCAATTTCTGCCTGCGCCTTTTTTCGTTCATCTATTAATAGCTGATCGTATTCGGTTTGCTTTTTCTTTTGCCATTCATCCATTTTAGTTCGAAGTTCTTTCTTCACCTCATCCCTGATTATTTCGCCGGGTTCGAACTGGTGATTGCAATTTGGACAAGTAATAGTATTCGTCATGCGCACAATTTTTTACAAGTTTACGATAAACTTGCTTCTTCAAACAAATGGTTATCGGAATTTAGATGAATAGGGCCAGCTTCCGTTTTTAACCTAAAAAAAAATACGCCGATTGAAGTAAATTGATGAAATTAGAGGAATTGTTCAGGCATTATTCATTACTCATTCAATTTTAGTTGTTATGCAAAATAGTCGTAGAACCTTTCTCAAACAAAGTAGCGTATTGTTAGCAGGTGCCGGCCTGTTTTCAAAACAAATGACTGGCTTTATTAACCCTCGTGAACTCACAGGAGTACAATTGTATTCGGTTCGGGCCGATATGATGAAAGATCCATTGGGTACACTCAAACAATTGGCATCTTTTGGGTATAAGTTTGTAGAACATGCCAACTATATGAATCGTAAATTTTATGGTTATTCAGCAGCAGATTTTCGCAAAGTATTAAACGATCTCGGTTTAAAAATGCCCAGCGGCCACACCGTAATGGGCAAAGCACATTGGGATGCGGATAAAAAACAATTTACAGATGCATGGAAATGGACAGTAGAAGATGCAGCGGTAGTGGGTCAGCAATTTGTAATCAGCCCCTGGCTTGATGAATCACTTCGAAAAACAAAAGATGATTTGATTCGCTACATGGATGTTTTTAATAAGAGCGGAGAACTTTGTAAAAAATCGGGAATGAAATTCGGTTATCATAACCACGATTTTGAATTTAGCCAGCAATTGGATGGAGAATCAGTATATGATATTATGCTGGCCAATACAGATCCAACCTTAGTAATTCAACAATTGGATATTGGTAATTTATACAATGGTGGTGCCAAGGCTATTGATATCGTTCAGAAATTTCCGGGTCGTTTCCAATCGATGCACGTAAAAGATGAAATATCTTCAACCAGTGGTAACGAAAAATTTGAAAGTACGGTGCTGGGTAAGGGTATTGTAAATGTAAAAGATGTGATCGATTTGGGTCGTAAATCAGGAGGTACTATTCATTTTATTATTGAGCAGGAATCTTACCAGGGCCAGGCTCCGTTGGATGCGATGAAGGAAGATTTGGAGATCATGAAGAAATGGGGTTATTGAAAATAGAATAAATAATTTTTGATTGAAGGGTGAAAACCGGATATATCCTTTTTCATCCTTCATTTTTTATTTGGTAAATCCCCAATCCATAACCCTGCGCAAATATTTTTTATCCTCCAGTATCCAGGTAACTTCATAACTGCCTTTATCATCCCTGCTCAATAAATAAATATAGATTCGTTTTCCATCTTTCGAAAAATAAACACCATTGGAAGTTCTTTCTGTACCTGCTTTATCTTTATAGGTGAAGTTTAAATTGAATAAGTCGGCATAGGCGGCCGGTGGAATTACAATCGTATCCTTATTAATAAGCACTATTACACTTTTGAAAGCTGTAACAGGCATTTCTCCAAAAGCACCATAAAAAGGTTTATTATCAATTTTTACCAGGTTATCTTCTACCTTAGTTAGTTTTCGGCCAGCAGGTTCAAAGCGACCAGTGGTTACCGTTACTTCAAGGCCATCACCTTTAAAACTCATTAGATTTCTTGTATATGAAAAAGGAGAGAGTTTTTTAAGCGGCAGTTTGCCGATACTTTCTTCAATACCCCCCACTGTAAACACACCAAGATCGGCCCGAATAACTTTGTTGGTAAATTTGGCAAAGCTTTCTTTTTTGGTGCGGTAATCCGGTATATCTTTTGCCTGTGCAAAACCATGGTGAATCCATAGAATCGAGAAAAGGTAAAGGTTCAATTTTTTGCGTGTCATTTGTTGTTTTTATGTGAAATTATAAAACGAAACTCAATTACTGCCTATTATAGGATTCTTTTAAAGAATTGTTGGCATTTCTTACTGTTTCCCATCAATCTTGAATTAATTTAGCGGCCTCAAACACTGGTTAACTTTTTTATGAAGAAGGAGGCGCTGCAGCAATTGACTGATCAACTCGATGGAGATTTTTATTTTGATACCGTAATGCGTACGCTCTATGCAACAGATGCATCCGCTTACCGCGAAATGCCACTTGCAGTTGCCATTCCTAAATCGGTTGACGATATTAAGAAACTTATTTCTTTTGCTACCATCAATCATACATCGCTTATACCCCGTACAGCAGGTACTTCACTTGCCGGCCAGGTAGTAGGCAATGGTATAGTGGTGGATGTTTCAAAATATTTCACCCGAATATTGGAATTTAATAAGGAAGAAAAATGGGTGCGGGTGCAGCCGGGTGTAATACGGGATGAATTGAATTTATTTTTAAAGCAGCACGGATTATTTTTTGGTCCCGAAACGTCTACGGCTAACCGAGCAATGATGGGTGGTATGGTTGGTAATAACAGTTGTGGGTCCAACTCAGTAGTCTACAGAAGTACACGCGAGCATTTGCTGGAAATAAATGCGATACTTAGCGATGGAAGTGAGGTGGTGTTTACATCCATTGGGCTGGATGACTTCCACCAAAAATGTGACGGCAATGGACTGGAGGCAGCTATCTATAAAAATATTCGTGGACTATTAAGCAATTACGAGAACCAATTAGAAATAAAAAAAGAGTTTCCGAAGAAATCGGTGGAAAGAAGAAATACCGGTTATGCAATAGATCTTTTGCTCGAAACTGCCCCATTTTTTGCAGGGGGTGCTGATTTTAATTTTTGTACCATGATTGCCGGATCTGAAGGAACCCTTGCTTTTATCAAAGAAATAAAATTAAACCTGGTTCCACTTCCTCCAAGGGAAACCGGATTGTTATGCGTGCATTTTAATTCTATTGATGAATCGCTTAGGGCAAACTTGATAGCGTTGAAATTTAACGTAAGTGCCTGCGAACTCATTGATCATTATATTTTGGAATGCACTAAAAATAATACAGAACAATTAAAGAATCGTTTTTTTGTACAGGGTGATCCGGGTGCCATTTTGGTCATCGAATTTTCGCGCCAAACAAAAGAAGAAGTATTGGATGTTGCTAAACAATGCGAAACGGCATTGCGCAATGCAGATCTCGGTTATCATTTTCCTTTACTAACGGGAACGGATACCAAAAAAATATGGACATTACGGAAAGCCGGGTTGGGCTTGCTTAGTAATTTGCCTGGTGATGAGAAGGCGGTACCGGTTATTGAAGATACCGCCGTAGATGTACAAGATTTACCAGCCTATATCCGCGACTTTAATGAGATTTTAAAAAAATATAACCTCTATTCGGTGCATTATGCGCATGCGGGCTCGGGCGAAATACATTTAAGGCCGATCATCAATTTAAAAACTGAAGCGGGTAATTTGTTGTTC